>SLGL01000362.1 GCA_007123785.1 Balneolaceae bacterium | reverse complement strand
CTTTGCCCACTTTTCCAGGTTTTTTTGGTTGAGCGAGTGCTTTAAAACCAGAATCCTGTGTTTAATATCTTCGAAACTGAAAAAACTCTCCTCTGCTGTTCTTTCGATAGCTTCCTTTAACTGGTGGTTATCAGGCCGAAGCCATTCCATGACAGTTTTTGAGATTTTTTCGATATGTTTTTGAATCCCACTCAAGAGTCAGTCTCTGTCAATTAAAAAGTTACACCCACGAAGATCAGCCGGATTCCAGCGGCCCAATACCTGAAACGATCCATCTGTATTCATTGTACCGCGGTCTTCCGTTAAGATAAACGGGCATGAATAAACATTCGCCAAATCAATTAAACCGATTTTTCCTTGCTCACCCGGTTCGCAAATTCTGAACGGATTTCCGGGATCACGAATAGTAACTCGTACCCAGTGCGGGGAAGTAAACCACTCCCCGCCGATAGCATACATCTGGCTCAGCAGTTCGCACATTCCATATTCGGAGTGAATTTGACATTCTTCAACTCCGAACCCTTCGGCTAAAATTTGCCTGAGTTCAGTTTTAGTCATTTCGCGACGGAATGTTTTCATCCCTCCTGTTTCAATGATATGGCTATCTGGCGACAGGCCTGAAAAACCGGAATCTATCAGGTCCAGTAATCCAAATGCCGCTCCAAATAATACCGGTATTCTGTTGTTATCTTTAATTTTACGAATATATCTTCCGGCAGCTTGTTTCTCAGCGGTGATAAAACTGCTGCAACTGGATGAGTCCATCTCAACCAAGTATTTGGCCATCCAGATCAGAGATGATTCGGGGTTTTCATTATAACCCGGCATATAACAAAGAAGCGAATAATGTTCTCGTGGAAAATGCCGGTAAAATTCTTTGGTGATGGAATTTCGATATAGTTCGGGCTCAGCAATCAGGTGAATGCTTCGTTCCATACCTGATGTACCACTGCTTCGAAAAACCAGAGCAGGTTGTTCCTGTTTAGTAATGATCTCTGCATCTTTAAATGCACGAATCGGCAACAGTGGAATTTCATCCGGGTCGGGAGAAGAGTCAAAACTCATTCCAAAGACAGACAAATATCTCCTGTAAAACGGGTTATTTTTTGCCTGAAATCGAAAAACAGACCTGCATCTTTCATCAAAAGAGACGTCTGAGCTGAAGGTCAACTTATTCCATTGAATATTCCAACTCATCCGAGCACCTACCTTTAAAGAGTTGATTAGAAATATATTAACTAAGGCGCTTCAGTCCTTTGTGTCCAATATCTTTACGGTAATAGCAATTCTCAAAAGAAATTTTTTCTACGTTGGTATAAGTGTGATAGATTGCCTTTTCGAGGCTGGTTCCGCTGCCTACAACATTCAGAACACGTCCGCCATTTGAGACTATTTCTCCATCTTTTTCAGCTGTACCGGCATGGAAAACCAGTGCCGATGAATCGATGTCACCAATGCCAGTAATTTTTTTACCTTTTTCATAATCAAGAGGATACCCCTGGCTTGCGAGGACAATGCAACAACGATAATTATTATCAATCTGAATCGACTTTTCATCAAGTCGCTGTTCCGTGGCCGCGATCATCAGGTCCAACAGATCGTTTTCGAGAGAGGGTAAAATAACCTGGCATTCGGGATCGCCAAACCGGCAGTTATACTCAACTACTTTAGGGCCGTTTTCGGTAATCATCAAACCCACATATAAAATTCCAAAATAAGGAGTTTCTTCAAGCTGCATGCCCGTTATGGTAGGTTCAATAATTTCCTGCTTCACCTGATCCAGAATTTCTTCCGTCAAAACCGGAGCTGGTGAGTAGGCACCCATCCCCCCTGTGTTTAGTCCGGTGTCTCCATCACCGATTCTCTTATGGTCTTGTGCATTGTGAATGATATGAGAGGTGTGTCCATCAGAAATCACAAAAACGGAGGCCTCCTCACCTTCCATAAATTCTTCCACAACAAGCCTTTTTGCTGCGCTTGAAAGGTTTTTATCCTTTTTGATATAAAGTAACCGATCTTTGGTTTCTTCTTCACTGTGACAAATAAAAACTCCCTTGCCGCCTGCCAGTCCATCCGCTTTCAGCACAATGGGGTATGTATCTTTAAGCTGAATGAATTTCAGGGCATCATCATAATCCTGCGCACTGAACACTGCATAGTCAGCCGTGGGAATATTGTATTTTGTCATGAACTCTTTAGCAAATTCCTTGCTTCCTTCGAGCATGGCTGCTTTTTTTGTCGGCCCGAAAACCGGAATTTTTTGTTCATTTAGGTAGTCAGCAATGCCATCAACCAGAGGAGCTTCCGGCCCTACAATTACCAGTTCAATCCCTTTTTCTTCAACAAAATCAGATATATTGCTAAATTCAGAAAGATCTAACTGTACATTGATTCCGTGAATGGAAGTTCCGGGATTACCGGGAGTGGTGTATAAAGACCCGAGTTTTTCGGATTGGCTTAACTTCCATGCGATTGAGTGCTCTCTTCCCCCACCACCAATTAACAAAACATTATATGCGTCTGAGTCCATTTATTCTAAATTGAATCCGCTATTTCAAGAATCTCACTATAACTGCCTGCTTCCAGACTTGCACCTCCGATAAGGCCGCCATCAACATCTTTTTGTGAAAGAAGCTCTTTTGCATTACCAGGTTTCATGCTGCCACCATATAAAATTCTAACGCTATCACCACTCTTCGCACCCCATTTCTCAGCAATCAGCCCCCTGATGTACTGATGCATCTGCTGTGCTTGTCCGGGGGTAGCAGTTTCACCGGTGCCAATGGCCCAAACCGGTTCGTAGGCAATTACCAGTTTATCTGAAACATCTTTGCCAAGGTGATCCAGTACAGCATTTACCTGTGTTTTCACAACATTTTCATGGTCTCCGCTTTTACGCTGCTCCAGTTTTTCGCCGACGCAGAGGATCGCCTTCAGACCGTCATCTATGACCTTTTTTGTTTTTCGGGCAACAAGTTCATCATCTTCGTGAAAATATTCTCGTCGTTCAGAATGACCAATAATCACATACTCGCATCCCGCATCTTTCAGCATGGATGTGCTGATTTCACCGGTAAAAGCTCCATTATCTTCTGTATGAACGTTTTGGGCACCGGTTTTAAAAGCCGTTTCAGAAAAACATTCAGCTAACGTTGTAATTGAAACAAACGGAGGACAGAGAAGAGCTTCAGAAGAAAAGGTTTTGCCCTTCCAGTTGTTAACAATATCGGTTGCAAGTTGTTTGGCTTCAGCCGGGCCTGCATTCATTTTCCAGTTTCCGGCAATTAAAAAAGTTCTCATAAGGGTTCGTTTAGTCGTTATTTAATGTTCCTATTCGTTGCAGTCCCCGAACCACATCTTCGTATTCGTTGCCGATATATCGCCTGATAATGGTTCCATCACTGTTCACTAAAAATCGTGTAGGTACTCTGTTTAAATTTAATAATTCTATAAGTTCATTGGCCTCGAAGCTGTCGGGCTGAACAACATTCCAAAGTTTGCTTCTTTCTTCAAAAAATGCATTCAGCATCACTTCCGACGACTCGATAGGAACTGTAATGATTTCAAGTTCAAAGTTTCTGTAGATTTGATAAATAGCAACGGTTCTGTCATATTGTTGCTGATAGAGAGTATTATCGAATCGTGTTATTTCCAGCAAAAACGGTTTTCCCTGCAAATCAGCTATGCTGATGGTGCTTCCATCGGTTAACATAAAGGTTAGTTCCGGAAAGGGGGATCCCGGTGCAAGAAATTCAAGATCATAGCTAATACTTTCGGCCCAATCCATTGCAATTGAATTGTCGGAATAAGTTTCCCGAAACTGTTCAAGGTGGCGTGTAGCTTCAGTTGTCCGGGCGCTGTCGTAAAGAAGTTCAATTCGTTCGATATCCAGCTGCATGTGATCAGAAGTTCTTGGTGTGCGGTTTTTCAATTCATCAATAAACTCCAATGCCCTTCTGAGGCCATTGGTTTCAGCATAAAATTCAACCAAAGTGAGTCGTGTTCCCGTTGTAACACGGTTATACTGCTCAAGAAGTTCGGATTTTCTTTGCACCATTAAAGAATCATTCCAGCCCCTTAAAATAGAAACCGCACTTTCCCCGGCAAGCTGTGCAGCGTATAAACCGGAATTTTCATCAAACAACTGCCAATAAATATCACTCCATTTTTCAATTTCTATATGTATGCTATCCTGGGGTACAGCGCCTGCATTAATGAAATTTACGATTCTCGAAAAATTGTTTTCAACCCGTTCAAGTGACTGAAGCACATCATTTTCCCTTGATGAAACTTCAAGAGACGTATTCAGGTCAGGGAGCCTTCCGGTAATACTTACCGTATCGTCTTCAGCAAATATAAGGTTAATGATTCCAAAAGTATTTTGGTTGCGTGATACCACAATTGTGTAAATATCATCCTGATCAATGAATGCTCTACCGCTAAAATTTCCTGTAGAATCGGTAACGGCATGGAATAGAGTATCAATCCTGTTTTCATCAACCCGGATCGTAGAAAGCAGATGAATACCACTGTAATCCCCGCTGGAATCAAGAGTATCATCCACTGTTATTTTCCCGGATACATGAGCTGTTCTTTCTGTTTCAACGTCTTCATCAACCTCCCGGGCGCAGGAAAGAACAAGTGTTGCTGTTGCCAGAAAAAGAATAAAAGATTTGAATTTCATGTATTGTGGATACTTTCGTTGATCCCCCTGAACATCAGGATTCGAGCTTTTCCGCGACGATTTCCCGAACCTGTTTTGGGTTTGCCTTGCCCTTGGACTTCTTCATCACCTGACCGATAAAAAACCCAATCAATGCTTTTTTACCTTCTCTGTAACGAGCAACTTCATCAGGGTACGATTCAATAATCTCATCAATAATCGGCTCAATGAATCCTGAATCCGAAACCTGTATCAGATTTAACTCTTTGGCAAGGTCTGTTGCTGATTTACCATTTTTCAGCATTTCGTTAAAAATGGTCTGCATAGCAGAAGAATTAATTTTATCCTCGAGTTTAAGGACAATCAGTTCTGTTAAACGTTCTGCAGATACAGAAAATTCTTTAATTGTAATACTTTGATCATTCAGTACCCTGAGCACTTCTGTTAAAATAACATTGGAAAGTGCTTTTGGCTCATCCAAAATGGAAAGAGCTTCTTCAAAATAGTCGGCAAGCAGACGATTTTCTGTAAGGATTACCGCATCATCACTGTTGAGACCGAGTTCGTTTACAAATCGATTGAATCGAACATCCGGAAGTTCCGGAAGTTCTTTTTCCACTTCACTGAGCATCTCTTTACTTACAATTATCGGGGGCAGATCCGGCTCTGGAAAATAGCGATAATCGTGTGCTTCTTCTTTCGATCTCATCTGCCGGGTTTCCAATTTGTTAGGATCCCAAAGAAGGGTCTGCTGAACCACCTGGCCTCCTGATTCTAGAAGTTCAATCTGCCGTTCAATTTCATATGTAATTGCCCGTTCCACATTCCGAAATGAGTTCATATTTTTTAATTCGGTTCGGGTGCCAAGCTCCTTCTGGCCACGCAGACGTATAGACACATTGGCATCACAGCGAAGGCTTCCTTCCTCCATGTTTCCGTCACATATTTCAAGATATTGAACAATTTGGCGGATTTTTTTTAGATACTCGTATGCTTCCTGAGGTGTTCTCAAATCCGGTTCCGATACTATCTCAATAAGCGGAGTTCCGGCACGGTTAAGATCTACCAGGGTATGATAAGGGTCCTGGTCATGAATCGATTTCCCTGCGTCTTCTTCCATATGTATCCGGGTGAGGCCAATCGTTTTTTCGTAATCATCCAGCTCAATCTTTATATAACCATCATAACAAATGGGAGTTTCATACTGAGAAATCTGATAGCCTTTAGGAAGGTCAGGATAGAAATAGTTCTTCCTTGCAAAAATCGATTTTTCTGCAATTTTACAATTCGTTGCCAGCCCCATTTTAATGGTAAATCTTACCAGGTTTTCATTCAGAACGGGAAGTGTTCCCGGGTGGCCAAGGCAAAGCGGAGTAACCTGGCTGTTTGGAGCCCCTCCATATTCTGATGAAACCCCCGCAAATGCTTTGCTCTCAGTTAGTAGCTGTGCATGAACCTCGAGGCCAATCACCGCCTCGTACTTATCATTTGAAATTGTTGACATCCTGTAATTAACTGATCAATAAATAATTCTAACCGGCCTGAAAGATAACAAAGTAATGGGTGAATGTAATGATGAATATCCGGTTTAAAAAAGCTTTTTTCCTTCCATCACAGGCAGCAGCCTAACCGCATTGTAAAATTGTTTAATTTTATTCTGCTCATTTAATCCGATTTCCTCAACAGGAGATTTTTTCCACAGAAAGGCCCCGCTACACTTCCCACTACGTTCAACATCTTTACTGTGAGCGAAGCAATTCCTACCGACAAGCTTGTTCGGTACAGGCGTGAAACAATATCCGGGTTAGTAGAAATGATAAATGATACGTTACAAATCAATTTATTAAAAGCGCTTTT
>SLGL01000414.1 GCA_007123785.1 Balneolaceae bacterium | reverse complement strand
TTCCTGGAAATAGGTACTCTTTGTACGGCCACATCCGGGACAGGCAGTCACCTGTGGAATAAAACTGCGGATGCCCAGCGACTGCAAAATCTGCTGGCAAATGCGAACCTCCTCGGCCCTGTCGGCACCCGGCATTGGCGTAAGGGAGACACGGATTGTATCTCCAATTCCTTCCTGAAGTAAAATTGCAAGAGCGACGGAACTGGCCACTGTTCCTTTCATTCCCATTCCGGCTTCGGTAAGGCCAAGGTGAAGAGCGTACGGCAGGTCGGCTGCAATGCGTCTGTACACGTTTATCAGATCCTGCACACCAGACATTTTGCAACTTACCACAATTTTATCGGATGGCAACCCCACATCTTCGGCCAATGCGGTGGAGCGTCGGGCACTCTCCACCATAGTATCGAGCATCACTTCTTTGGACGATTTGGGCTCTTTCCGCTGGTTATTGGCATCCATATACTGGGCCAGTAATTGCTGATCGAGAGAACCCCAGTTCACACCGATTCGCACAGGCTTACCGAATTTTTCAGCTTGCTCAACGATCGTGCAAAAATTTTTATCTCTGGTTTTGGTCCCGGTATTTCCGGGATTGATCCGGAATTTTGCCAGCGACTTTGCCATTTCCGGGTATTTGGTGAGAAGCAGATGGCCATTGTAGTGAAAATCACCAATCACAGGAACCGTTACTCCCCTGTTGATCAGCTTCTCTTTTATATAAGGAACTGCCTTTGCCGCCTGATCATTATTCACCGTTATCCGTACCAGCTCCGACCCCGCCTGGTGCAAATGGTCAATCTGGTTAACCGTTTCATCTATATCTGCGGTATCGGTATTCGTCATAGACTGAACTGCAATCGGGTTATCACCGCCTACGATAACATCACCGACTTTTACAGGGATTGACTTTCTACGTTTTATTGGGGAGATCATTTTTTAAGGCTTGTTATTAAGTTTCAAAAGTAATGCTCATAAAGCATTAAGTTGACAAACAGCAGTAGACAGTTATCAACTGTAATGCCATTACGTTTTTCGCAGGTATTTCTCAGGGTTCTCAATCATGTGGTTCAACATTCGGCCAACTTCTTCCGATTTTTTTCATAAATAGACGAATTCAGCAAAAATAATTGTCAACTGCTATTGAAAACTGTCAATTAAAGTTTCAATTTCTCTTACTCAATTCAAACAACTTTCTCTTCTCTTCCGCAGTCAATCCGTCGTATCCTTCTTTTGAAATTTTTTCGAGGATTTGATCCAATTCGGACTGGTCGGTCTCTTCAACAATTTCCACATCGCTGACTGAATACATTTTTTTGTTTCTGGGGCGGGTTTTCTTCTTTTTATCTTTGGGAGATTCCGTCCATAAACGCTCCATCGGACGAACGTATTTGGAAAGGTCGTGACCCTGCATGTGTGCCTTAATCAGCAGATAACCGATACCGGCTCCACCAAGGTGAACAAGGCGAGCCACACCATCACCTGCACCAATAAATAACACATCAAAGGCAATTAAACCGGCTATCACAAAGCGAGCTTCAATCGGGGGAAGGAAAATGAGCATAATCGGCGCTCTTGGATACATATAGGCAAAAGCTACCATCACACCGAAAACCGCACCGGAAGCACCAATTACAAGAGTAGTTCCGTACAGGAAAGAAAACATAATATGAAAAAATGCACCACCGATACCGGCACCAAAAAAGAGCACCGAAAAGCTTCGCGGTCCGATCGCTTCTTCCACCGAACGGCCAAGCCACCAAAGCCAGAGCATATTGAAAAGCAGGTGAAAACCGCCTCCGTGCAGGAACATATAGGTCACAAACCGCCAGGGCTGTGTAAAAGCCGTCCCAAGTGATGGATCAAACGCAAGATAATTTACTATGATACGGTTCAGGCTTTGCCCGCCCACCTGTATATTGCCGATAATAGCCTGAAATATGAAAATGATTACGTTAATGGCGATTATCGTACGGATTACAGGGGGAATCCGCATGAACCCACGTTTAAATGCGCTGCCAAAAGATTCTTGCTGATGCATATCTAAATAAAATTACAAGTGTTGCTATCCGGCCAAGCACTTACAAGATAAGGAAAAATATTTCTGTAAACTGTAAACGAGTAGAATCCAATCATCAGGTTTAATAGCTTCGGTCGCCTTCACCTTTCAGGCCCCAGTATTTGATCAGAATGTACCCGACAACCATTCCGCCCAGGTGGGCAAAGTGGGCAATTCCGCTATCCGGCCTCATAATACCTGAAAAGAGTTCAAATACACCAAATATCATCACAAAATATTTGGCTTTGATGGGAATCGGAGGAATAAGCAGCATAATATAACGATCCGGAAACATCATCCCGAAGGCGATCAATATTCCGTAAACCGCACCGGAAGCACCCACAGTCGGCGCCCCGGTTCCACCGATCCACATATGTATTAGTGCAGCACCGATACCTGTTAAAAAGTAATAAGTGGCAAACCGTTTGGTACCCCAGTAATTTTCAATTCCCTGACCGAAAATCCAGAGAGCAAACAAGTTAAATAAAATATGTCCGAAGCCTGCATGAAGAAACATATATGTTACAAGCTGCCAGGGTGCAAACAAGCCGGAACCAATGGGCCAAAGTGCTCCAAATTCCATTAAAAAGCCGTATAGCATCGGGTTGGATAAAGCTACAAAAACCAACAAGTTTACAATAAGAAGGTGTTTTACTGCAGGGGGAAATATCGAAAATTGAGTATTCGGTGAATAGTTATCGCCTTGGTAATTCAATGATACGTAAGATTGTTTAAATGTTTTTTAGCTCTGTAATATACGTTAATCCCGCTTAAAGTTACGCCTGGAATTCCCTGCCCCGGAAAAACGGTATCACCACAAAGAAAAAATCCATCAAATGGTGTTTTAACAGGAGTCCAGTCCAACAGAGACCTTGACATGCTTTGCGGAATACCACCAACACGTCCTTTTTTTCTGTAAATCCAGTTACTCCAGGAAACAGGAGTCGAAGAAAATACTAATTTTATTTCAGCCTTATGAAATCCGGGAAGCGATTCCTTCATTATTTCTATTAATTTGTGCTGAACCTGATCCTTCACTCTATTGTAATCGCCATTTAATTGAAACCAGTAATCAGGGTAAGTATGGGTGGAGACATTCAGTACCCTCTCTCCTGGTTTGGCTCGCTGATCGTCACCCCGCATCGAAAAAGAGATAAAGACAGAATCCGATTCCAGTCCTGTAATTTTATCACCATTCAAATGTAGCTGATGGTGAAGCGGCATATCATCTGGATAAGGATCATCAGTAACAACTCCCATTGTAAACGCTCCCCAGGCATTCTGGTATTTTGCTGATTCTTCTTTGAAATATTCCGCCATACCACCGCTTGTGAGCTCCGGAAGATTCCATATAGGCAAATTGGAAATCACTACAGGGGCATTATACATATTGTTTTTGGTTGTTACTACCCGGTAACCACCATCTGTTTTTTCAATGGTATTTACTCCTTCTTTGGTTTGAATGATGCCTTTTTTTGAACGAATATATTTTTCCAGTGTCTTTACCATTTCAATCAGCCCGCCGGGCACGTAATAATTGGTGCTGTTAGTGTAGGTAATAGCAGGAGCTCCGAACAAGAAAGGAGTTTCATCAGATGATGCCTGTGCCGTTATGATGAGCTGTTCATCCAAAAACTGGAGAAATTCGGGATTTGAAATGCCCAGGCCTCGTGCAGTTTCTTTGACGGTGCGCAGCGAATGAGGAAGTACCCAGAGATCCCTCGGATCATTCTTCAGAAGTTTCAGCCAGTCCGATGGTCCAGCCGGTGGAAAGAAGGGGTTTTTATCAGAAACTCTCCAGACGACGTCCGATACATTGAACGCAAGATTCCAAAACAGTTTCTGCTCGGAAGGTTCTCCAAAATGCCGAATCACCTCTGATAGCCATTTCTTTTTATGACGCCAGCGTGTGATCGTTTTTCCAGATTGGTGAACCGCCATAGAGGGATCAAGTGCACTTTTCGGGATCTCAATTCCCAATTCATCTTCAAGTCTTCTGAGCGGCTGATGTTCATCAAACCCGATCAGCGTGGTGGCACCCGATTCAAAAATTCGCTGCTTTCGTTTGTAGGATGAACTGCAACCACCTGTAACATGAGATTTTTCAAGTACAAAAACTCTCAATCCGCTTTTAGCCAGTAATGAAGCTGCAGTAAGTCCACCCATTCCAGCTCCGGCCACGATTACATCATAATTTTTGTTGTCTGTTTTCATAGAGCTGAAAACAAAAAAAGAAGTGGGTTGGTTTCTTCAAACGGAATAATTATCCCGGTTTTAAGTGATTAAAGTCCTTTTATAATGAAACAGCGGCCAATTTTTTAGGCTTCTTGAAGTGTCAGGTCAATATTAGCAAGAGTTGGACTCTCTACTTTTTCATCCACCTCTATTTTCCCATCCCTCAGCCGGATAATTCTTCTGGCATGATTTGCAATCTCATTTTCGTGAGTTACCAGGATAATTGTATTTCCGCTTCGATGGAGTTCTTCAAAAAGCAACATGATCTCTTCACCGGTTTTAGTGTCGAGGTTCCCGGTGGGTTCATCAGCGAGAAGGATTGACGGATCGTTTACCAACGCCCTTGCAATAGCAACTCTCTGCCGCTGACCCCCTGAAAGTTCGTTTGGTTTGTGATCCATTCTGTCGGCAAGGCCAACTTTTTTGAGGGTTTCACTTGCTTTCTCCTTTCTGATCGAACTTTTCATGCCAGAGTAAATCAACGGAAGTTCCACGTTGCTAAGGCAGTTGGTTCGTGGCAGCAGGTTAAATGTCTGGAAAACAAACCCGATCTCCCGGTTTCTGATTTGTGCAAGGTCGGAATCTTCAAGATCACTCACTCGGTGTCCGTTCAGAATATAATCTCCGGATGTGGGCGTATCGAGGCATCCAATGAGGTTCATCAACGTGGATTTACCTGACCCGGACGGCCCCATTATCGCAATGTATTCATTCTCTGCTACATCAAACGTAACGCCATCAAGAGCACGTACAAGTGTTTGTCCCATTTTGTAGTGCCTCTCTAAATCACTGATTTCTATAATTTTTTTCAACATGATTCCGCTCCGGTTAATAATAGGATTGCTGGTTTCTGGTATCTGATTATCGGTTTATCACCGTAATTTTATTTCCATCTTCCAATTCACGCGAAAGAACTCTGTAGCTTCCGGTAATCACTTCCAATCCGGCCTCTACCCCGCTCATAATTTGTATATAACTGTTGTCGCTGATACCGGTTTCCACTTCAACACGCTTTGCGTTGCCATTTTCATTTATAAAAACCACTCTCCTGAAGTCTTCGCCACTGCCTCTTCGGCTTCGGTTTGTTGAACTATCATTATCTTCAGAAGTTTCGGCAGATGAGACATCGCGAGCAAAATCACGAACTGTTACTGCCTGTATTGGAACAGCAACCACATCATATACCGTATTTGTCTGAATATCTACCGTGGCTGACATTCCGGGTTTGAAATTGGGGCTAAAATCATCCTGCGGGCCTTCACTCACATTTATCGCAAGAAAATCGGAAGATGCATGGCCGAGGTTGTGCGGTGTTGTAATTCTGATTTTTACTTTGTAGTTCGTTACCTGATCGGCCGAGCCGCTTCCTGTTATTTCGGCGGAGTTTGCAATCTCCGTTACCACACCTTCAAACGAACGGTTGGGATAGGAATCCACATCGATAATAGCTGTATCAGCGGGAGATACATTCACGATGTCGTTCTCGTTCACATCAACTACTACTTCCATTTGTTCCATCCGGGCAATTCGCATCATTTCAGTTCCTGCTGTCTGTGCCTGTCCCAAAACTCTCTCTCCCCGCTCTACGTCGAGGCGACTGATGGTGCCGTTTTTGGGTGATCGGATCACTGTCTGCTGGAGCTCCTCTTCTGCTCTTCTGAGCTGGGCCCGAGCACTTTCGATTTGATATTCTGCGGCTCTGAAATTGGCTTTCTCTGATTCGTATTTATTAAATGACTGCCTGTACTCAAGGTCAGAAATCAACTCACGTTCATACAAGTGTTGATTTTTCAGGTATTCGATCTCCGCTTGAAGTTTATTGGCACGTGCCTGTTCCATACGAGACTGCTGGGTTAAAAGCATGGCATTTAATTCGTCAATCCTGGCTTCATAAATATCCGGTTTGATTCTCAGCAACAACTCTCCCTCGCGAACAAAATCTCCCTCTTTCACATTCAGTTCAATAATCTCTCCCGATACATCCGGACGGATTGTCACCTCCACTTCGGGCTGTATTTTCCCTGATGCAGAAACGATCTGAGTAATGGTTCGCAATTCGGCAAGCTCGGTCTCCACTTCATTCTCCGCAGGGCCGCCATCGAGCCAACCGGCGGCTTTGGCCACCACTCCGGCTACGATAATAACTGCGACCAAAATGCCGAGAATATTAAGTAGTTTTTTAGTTGCTGATTTTTCTTTTGCCATGCCTTCAGGGTATTTTTAGTTACTCTAAGTTCTGACCAAGCTGTCCGAG
>SLGL01000397.1 GCA_007123785.1 Balneolaceae bacterium | reverse complement strand
TTTTATTCCGAATTACGTAAAAATCATTAAAAATCTGATTTTTTATACATGATATAGTATATCGGGCCGTTTCGAAACTTAATTAATAGATAATTTAATTTTATATCAAATCCAACCCAATAATATAAGATGAAGAAATTTTTATTACTTCTAATCACTACAATTGCATTACTATTCACCGCTTGTTTAGATGAACAGGAAGCTGAACAGCAAGAGGATGCAGTTGCTGAAATTGAAGCGACATTTTCTGATGCTGCAACCGGTGAACCACTCTCTAATTTTGATGTATTTTTGATTATTGAAGTTGAAGAGTTTGATCAGCCAGTGGATATAGCTCCCTTTGAAACGGATGCAACTGGTTTTTTGTCCACACCCATATTTGGCCCGTCTGAAGATACTATTACAACCATTATTTTTGAATATGAAGTTGCAGGTGAAATTCGCTCGGTACAGGAAGATGACGTTGATTTGCAGCTGCGTTTCCAGGAACCGGTTAATTCCGTATCTCTCGACTTTGAAGTAGATCTGCCGCAGAATTAAAAACCTGTATATACCGAAATAGAACATGTATATAAGCTGTCCTGAAATCATTTGGGGCAGCTTTATAGTGCTTGTTTAGCGACTTTTTCTCAGTCCGTCATGAAAGATCGTATAACTTCCATTTTCCAGAATACCCATAATGTAATCATCAGAGCATTCAGGCTCCTCTTTCCTGCAAATCTCAATAGACTGCCCACTTTATCAATCAATAAGTGTTATCTCATCAAATACAGCCGGCGTAGTTCCATCTTCCACAAATACGCCCACTCCAAGATGCCGGAATTCCGAGCTGCAAACAGTAGAGACAGAATCACAAGAAATTGCGGTAATTGCCGATAGAATCAAAATTATCAAAACTGTTTGTAACTACATTCCTCTTTCATATTAAAAATGTTTCAGCACCGTTTTTTAGTTTAAAAGATTGAAAACCATGTACTAATCCGTTATATACAGAGTTACCCATAAAGAAGAAGCGATACCTATAGAATGGCAAAAATAATTGCTAATAAATTTGATAGTATATCATGAAATTAATTTTCACATTTATGTTTACACTTTTGCTGGCAGCAGCTGTATATGTTCAACCGAATGGGGAATTGGCTCTTTTGAAGCAATTATTGTCCGATGAAAACCAAAGCTCATCCATATCTGACACTCTTGAATGGAATCGTCCGCGTTTTTCGGAATACCAGGAGGAGAGAGAACAGCTTGTGCAGACTGGCATTATTGACCAGGGAATAACAGATCCCGATGTGATTGAAGCGATGCTGAATGTGCCACGGCACCTGTTTGTGCCCGAAAACCAGCGACACAATTCCTATCAAAACAATCCTTTGCCAATCGGTCACGGTCAAACCATATCTCAGCCTTATATTGTAGCACTCATGGCTGAAATGCTGGATATTGAACCGGGTGACAAAGTCCTTGAAATCGGCACCGGCAGCGGATATCATGCAGCTGTACTCTCAGAACTAACACCCTACATCTATTCCATTGAAATTGTGGAACCACTGGGGAGGCAAGCAGGTGAAGTGTATGAAGAACTGGGTTACCACACCATCGAAACCAAAATCGGCGACGGCTACTACGGATGGGAAGAACATGCCCCATTCGATAAAATCATCGTAACCGCCGCAGCAGGACACGTTCCGCCACCGCTGCTCGAACAACTAAAACCAGGCGGTGTCATCGCAATTCCGGTGGGCAGCCCATATCAGACTCAAATTCTGATGCGCGTGACCAAATCGGAAGATGGGGATGTGAGAACCGAGAGGGTGTTACCCGTGCGATTTGTGCCGATGACCGGTACCGCGCAGGAGCAGCAGAACTGATGATTTTCGATTTATGGTTTTTGAACACATGATATCTCAGAAATCTTATTTTGAAAACCAGCTGGTTCACCTTTTGGAAATTCAAGCATGATCAATAACCTGCCTTCGTACAACCGCTGGAGTGCCGTTGCGATATTTTTCGTGTCCATCGCTGTCATCGCCCTGCAGCTGATGCTGATGCGAGCCCTTTCGGTAAGCCATTACTACCATTTTTCCTATCTTGTAATCAGCACAGCGCTGCTCGGTTTTGGTGCCAGCGGAACATTTCTGGCCCTCTTTTTCGACCTGCTGAAACGAAATATCTATTTCTGGAATCTATTGTTCCACCTTCTTTTCCTGATTTCCATTCCCATTTCTTATACTACCGCACAATCTCTCCCGCTCGATACGCAGTATGTACTCTACAGTGGCGAACAGCTCAGGTTGTTAATTTATTACAATCTCCTGATCTTCATCCCCTTCTTTTTCGGGGGCACCATCATCGGGTTTATGCTCTCATATTTTAAAAAAGAGGTACCCGAACTTTACGGTGCTAATCTGATCGGGAGCGGAATAGGCGGCATTGTTGCACTTTTTCTGATGTACCTGTTCCCGGCTTATCAGCTACCGGTAACTATCGCGCCTATCGTATTTATTGCGATGGTGTTCTTTTATATATCTGGATTCCGGGAGCGGACATTTAATATTCCGGTGAATTTAATGCTCTTGTTGATTGGATTGGGCGGAGCAGTTTACTCAATGATCTCCGATCCGCCTTATTCGGTAGATCCCTATAAAAGTCTCGCTAACTTTCAACAGCTTGAAATTCAGGGGGATGCCGAACTGATTCAGGAGCGTTTTGGCCCGCGCGGACAGATTGATGTCTATTCTTCACCAACCTTTCATCACACCCTCTTTGCCAGCCCGCTTGCCACGGCTCTCCCTCCCACACAGCTTGCCCTGCTGATAGATGGAGAAGTGGCCGGGGCTGTTTTTTCGATTGATGACGCCGAACAGGCTGGTGTTATGGATTACACACCTCAGTCGCTACCTTACCGGATACTGGAAAATCCGCATGTTTTACTTTTAGGTGAATCTGGTGGTGTAAATGTGTGGATGGCTAAACGAATGGGTGCAGAAAAAATCACGGTTGTACAAACCAATCCTCAGATTTATGATCTGTTCAGAGAGGATATTTTTGATCTTGGCGGGTCTGTGTTCGATGACGAACGGGTTGAAGTGGTCATTCAGCACCCACGTCTTTATCTCGACCGGACGAACCGGCAGTACGATCTGATCCATTTTGTTGCTGGAGAAACGATGGCAACTGGCACCGGTGGTCTTCAGGGGCTGAACGAGGATTATCTGCTCACCACCGAATCGATTGCAAAGGCACGCCAACTTTTGTCGGATGACGGGCTGATCAGCATCACGAGAGGCATTCAGTCCCCGCCGCGCGACAATATTAAAATCTTTTCGATGTTTTCGGATGTGATTGCCGGCTATAGTGGAGATTCACCCGAAAACCATCTTCTCGTGAGCCGCAACTATCTGGCTGCAAATACACTGCTCACCAAATCCCCCATCACCGAAGAGCTGATCAGCCTGTTTCTTGAAGAAGCGCGATTACTTCAGCTCGACCGTGAATATTATCCGGGTATCATCACCGAAGAGATCGATCAAATGAACCTGATTGAAGGCCCGGATGATGTCAACTACTCATATATCCATCACGCCATTCAGCAAATCCTGTTTGGTGATGCAGAACATTTTTACGATGACTGGGCCTATAATGTGCGTGCACCCACCGACGACCGCCCCTACTTTCAGGACTATTTTAAATGGAGTTCGCTTGAATTATTTTGGGAAACCTATGGCGATGAATGGTTCCAGCGGCTTGAGCTGGGCTATGTGATTCTGCTGATAACATTCATTCAGCTTGCTGCTGTGGCTCTTCTGCTGATTATCGCACCGCTTCTCTTTCGCCTGCCAACCTATCTGGCTTCAAAAAATAAGATGCCCACTCTGATCTATTTTTTTGCTATTGGTACGGGTTTTATGTTCGTAGAGATTACATTTATTCAGATATTTACCAAATTTTTGGGTGACCCAATTGTGAGTGTCTCCGCAATTTTTACATCCATTCTTATTTTTTCAGGCTTGGGAAGCAGTATCCAGAAAAAACTGGGGCTGATAGCCAGCCACAGAATTAGAATTGCCGTGGCTGCAATTTTTCTTACTACCGTATTCCTCTTGTTTGCTTCAGGCCCGATTCTGGACATATTCGTTGGAGCTGGTACCGTCTGGCGATATCTTATTACCGTATTGATGCTGATGCCTGTCTCCTTTTTTATGGGATGGATGTTTCCCAGCGGAATGGAAGTACTTGAACATCAAAGTGACAGCCTCATTCCCTGGGCTTGGGGAATCAATGGATTTGCATCAGTAACGGCTGCTCCTCTCGCTATTATGCTCTCGATGTCGGTCGGCTTCAGTAATGTAATTCTTTTCGGGCTGGGTTGTTATTTATTGGCTGCATTTACAAGCTGGATGTGGAAAAATACTTCTCATCCAACCGACTGGTAAACGCTCTGCTAATTGTTTATCAGCCGGCTGGTACTGAGAGTTTTCAGCATTCATTATGTTTTCTTTTTAATACTTTCAGTCATTATAGGCATCGCTGTATACATAAATGTATTGTGTGGATCCATCCTCAAAAAAAATATCCATGCCTACTATTCCAAACCGATGATTCGCGTAATATTTCAGTTTGGATACTCCCGGAATACCGGACCCTGTTTCTTCTACCTGGATGGTTTTGATGTACATAAAACCCCACAAAAAATCATCCTCTTTTGAAACTTTAGTGACTCTCCGTTCAATGGTATGTCCATTTCGTTTGAGTTTATAGGTGTCGCCAACTTTAGCGTTGTAATTTACGATGGTTAGAGATTTTCCGTCATCAAATACATTTTGAATACCTCTTTTGGTAACCCGATATTTCTGGCTTGCCGAGGCCCGGTCACCATCTACCTGAATAAAAGGCAAGGCCTGTGCAATCGAAAGATAAGTTGGGTCTGTTATTGTTGTACTTCCGGTAATTGTGGATACATCTCCGCTTCTTGATGTAACTTCAATGATTCGATTGGATGTACCCGGTAGTGCCGGTACTTCGAATGTATTTCCTACAGATCCCATCGGGGATGGGTCACCGCCGATGGGGCTTGTTCCTGATGAACTTGATCCACTGTCAAAAATATTACATGACAGTGCTCCAAATAAAACCGCGATAAAAAACGCTACAATAATGATGGTTTTAGTTTTCATGCTTATCCTGCATCGATGTTAATAGTTATTGTTGATTTTACTCTCTTGAGTAAAATCTGAAACGTGGTAAAATAGATAACCAAAAACAGTATGAAGGCAGTAGCTGAGAGGAGTATGATCGGCCAACCGAAAACAACCAGGTAAAGAAAAATCCAGATTCCTGTTGTTATATACACACTCAAAATAAAGGCGTATGATCGTAATTGGCCGGTCAGCCAGTTTTCTTTTTTTTCTTTGGAAAAACTTGTGAAGATCAGTCCGGTAATACCAAAAACAAATGCAAGTTCATCCAGTAGATTTGTTTGTGCAACTACAAACCAGCGGGTATCTATATAGGAGGTTACCAATGCAAGAACGGGTACTTCAAAAAAATCCGGTCTTCCTCCCCAAAAATAAAGATATACTGATCCGATACCAATAAATATCAATAAGATGCCGATGTACCTAAAAAAATAGGGAAAAAGAAGAGATGTGCAATATGATGATCTATTATCTGTCATATCAAAACCTGCTGATCCTTTTTAAATATAGCAAGAATACTGCTCATTCACTCATTTTTTAGACTGAGATTCTTACCAAATCAAAATAAAATATGTACATTTTAGTATGGAGATAATTCTAATCAAAAGAGGGCACAAGCCTTTAACAGCAGTTCTTATCATCTGGATTTTTACATCCATGTACTCAGTATTTTCAATGGATAAACCGGTTTCTGATTTTCCTGGTGAAAATACAACTACAATTCTTTTTAATGCCTCTGAAAACAGCAATCCCGACAACCAGGGCTGGATGTATCTAACCAATGCATTTGATCAAAGTGAAACAGTACGATTTACAGAAAGAGGGCTTCATAAATTTAGCACACTTGGCAATCTTTCTGAAGCAGCGGGATATTTCAGCCTGCAACATCCTGAACTGCCAATACTTTCACGCGAATCCGGTTTTACTGCAGAATTTCACTTTCAGATTATTGAAGAAATTCACCACTTATCCTATCGAGGTGGTTTTAGTATTATCGTTTTGTCGAAAGACAACTACGGTGCAGAAATCGTTTTTAGGGAAAATGAAATCTGGGTATATAATACGTCATTTGAAATTGCAGAAAAGACTGACTTTAATACCACTTCCGGAATTATCCGATATAGAATAAATATGAAGGGAACTCAATTTAAACTCTTTGCTAACGGTGAGGAAATTTTGTCATGCCCTCTTCGCGATTACTCGGCATTTGGGTTGCCATACAGCATCCAAAATTTTATTTTTTTTGGTGATGACACTGCATCGGCCGGGGCAGAAGTTCACATTTCCCGCATCTCTTTGATCATTCCTTCAGAACTGAATCCGATCACAGAAACAATGGTTCTGTACCAA
>SLGL01000283.1 GCA_007123785.1 Balneolaceae bacterium | reverse complement strand
GTAAATTGGGCTTCCGGGTGAGGTTTTTGCCGCGGGGTTTACTACGTCATTCGCCCCAATGATCAGGACCACATCTGTTGATGGAAACTCCGGGTTAATTTCGTCCATATCTTTGAGTTGATCATAGGGAACATCAGCCTCTGCAAGGAGAACATTCATGTGGCCGGGCATTCGTCCTGCCACAGGATGAATGCCATACTTCACTTCAACACCCCGTTCTTCGAGCAGATTGGCAACTTCTTTCAGTACATGTTGTGCCTGGGCAACTGCCAGTCCGTAACCGGGTGTCACTACTACTTTTTTGGCATAGGCACACTGGATAGCCACATCATCAGCAAAAGTTTGCTGGATAGATTTGTCTGAATCACTTGTTTCCGGCCCGCCTGCAGGCCCGTCTGCAAAAGAACCGAAAAGTACATTGGGGAGAGTTCGGTTCATCGCCTTGCACATGATGTTGGTGAGAATCAATCCCGCAGCACCTACAAGTGTACCGCTGATGATAAGCAGGTTATTGTCAAGAACAAATCCGGCCATAGCCGCTGCAATTCCCGAGTAGGAGTTCAGAAGCGAGATCACCACCGGCATATCTGCCCCTCCGATCGGAAGAACAGTCAGCACGCCTATCAGCAATGCGAGGCCAAACAGTGACCAGAATACAACCTGGTATTCGGGATCATAGGTGAACCAGCCCACCAGTACAAGTGCTATTGCGGTTAAAATCAGGTTAATGTTGTTTTGGCCCGGGAGGGCAATTCGTCCGCCGCCGATAAATCCTTTCAGTTTTCCGAAAGCGATAAAACTTCCGGTGAACGTGATGGAACCGATCAAAATACTGAGGCCGATAGTAATCAGCGACTGCGTATCGAAAAGTGAGGGATCGAGCCGGGTGAATTCACCCCAGGCAACCAGTGCCGAAGCACCGCCGCCAAATCCGTTAAAAACTGCCACCATTTCGGGCATTGCAGTCATCTGCACTTTTTTGGCAGCCGTAGCGCCAAGCAGCGCCCCGATGAGCACACCGGCAATGATAAATTCAAAACTGATAATTTCCTGGTCGAAAAGAGTCACAACCACTCCCAGAAACATTCCGAAAGATGCGAGCTGATTCCCGGATCGTGCGGTTGCGGGAGAACCCAGTCGTTTGATTCCGACTATAAAGAATCCGGTTGCGATCAGGTAAACAAGTTGAATGGTAGTTGGAATGTAGCTATGCAGGAATTCAGGGAGAAACTGACTCATTGATCATCCTCCTTTTTCTTGAACATTTCCAGCATTCGGTCGGTTACCATAAATCCGCCTACAACATTGATCGTAGCAAAGACAATGGCAGCAAACCCAATCCATTGAGCGTAGAGATTGCCAGAGCCGCCGGCAATAATGAGTGCTCCGATGAGGGTGATGCCAGAGATAGCGTTAGCACCAGACATCAACGGAGTGTGCAGGGTAGGGGGGACTTTTGAAATGAGTTCGAAGCCGACGAATGCGGCCAGAACAAAGATAAAAAGGTTAAAAATAAGGTCTTCCATGTTAGCAGGTATTAGTCTTGGTAATGTTTTGAGAGAGATTATTGATTCTCTTTTACAAAAGGAGAAACCACTTCGCCTTCATTGGTTATGGTAGCATTCAGGATTATCTCATCGTTGAAATCGAGGTTGGGTTTCCCATCTTCGATGAGAAGGTCCAGCAGCGACAAGAGATTTTTGGAGTAGAGTTTACTGGCGTGATTGGCCAGGGTACTTGGCAGGTTAAGGGGTCCGATCACCGATACTCCGTTATGATTTATAGTTTCACCCGGCTTGGTGAGTTCGCAGTTTCCTCCTTGTTCGGCAGCAATATCTACAACGACAGAACCGGGAGTCATATCTTCAACCATTTTTTTTGTGATTAGAAGCGGAGCAGGTTTTCCGGGAATAAGAGCTGTGGTAATAACAATATCTGATTTTTTTACGTGCTCGTGAATTACCGTTCGCTGTTTCTCCTTATTTCGGTCGGATAATTCTTTTGCATATCCGCCTTTGGTTTCGGTCTCCTCTTCTTCGATAGGTACTTCCACAAATTTAGCACCCAAACTTTCCACCTGTTCTTTCACCACGGGGCGGACATCGAACGCTTCAACTACCGCGCCCAGTCGTTTGGCGGTAGCTATAGCCTGCAATCCGGCAACCCCGGCACCCAAAACCAGTACTTTGGCTGGCGGGATGGTCCCCGCTGCCGTCATCATCATCGGCATGTATTTGTCGAGATGTGTGGCTCCCAGCAGGGCTGCTTTGTATCCGCCGATATTGCTCATCGAAGAAAGGGCATCCATCGATTGGGCACGGCTGATTCGCGGAATGGTATCCATCGCAAGCGCGGTTATATTAAGTTTTTGCAGTTTTGCTACATAATCATGGTTTTGCAGCGGACATATAAAAGATACCAGAATGGTGCCTTTTTTAAGATTTTTTAGTGTTTCAGTGTCAGGTGCCTGGACACCCAGTAACATATCACAGGAAGCCAGCAGGTTGTTTCGGTTTTTTTCAATCGAAGCGCCTGCTTCAATATAGTCTTCATCCATATAACTGGATTTTACACCGGCTCCGCTTTCTATACTAACCTTTAGCCCCATGGAGATCAGTTTTTTTGCTCCTTCAGGCGTAAGGGCTATCCGTTTTTCATTTTGCTCAGTTTCTGTACAAACTCCAACTATCATTATTTTTTCTCCATTGTCATGGTTTGCACAAACATAGGGATTTTTAAAAACTTTACAACATACTCTTTAAAAATGGAAGCGTTTTTTGTGGCATTGTTATAAAAAAGCTATGAATCTTATAGAGAATATTGACCAAAAAAGGGTGCAATTTTCCTTACATTGAGCTGAAATAAAAAAAATATGGTAAAATCATGAAAGACATAGAAGGAAAAACATTCGACGTTGTAATAATCGGGAGCGGGCCTGCAGGTCTGACAGCGGCCCTCTACGCTGCCCGGGCCGACCTGAACCCTATCGTATTTGAAGGGCCTGAACCTGGAGGTCAATTGATGCAAACTACTGATGTTGAAAATTATCCAGGCTATCCTGAAGGAGTGATGGGCCCGAAAATGATGGAGGATTTCAGAAAACAAGCGCAGCGTTTCGGTGCAGATTGCCGTTACGGTTATGTAACTAACATCGAATTTGAGAGTCGTCCTTATAAATTGGAAGTTGATGAAGAGGTGCCAATTTTTGCAAAGACTATCATCATTTCTACCGGCGCTTCTGCAAAATGGTTGAATTTGCCAAGCGAACAGAGACTGCGGGGGAAGGGAGTTAGTGCATGCGCCACATGTGATGGTGCGTTTTTCAGACATCAGCATGTTGTAGTAGCAGGCGGAGGCGATACGGCAATGGAAGAGGCAACCTTCCTTACTAAATTTGCCAGCAAAGTTTCGGTCATTCATCGGCGCGATGAATTACGGGCTTCCAAGGCAATGCAGAAGCGAGCTTTTGAGAATGAAAAAATCGAATTTTTATGGGATTCTGAACTTGTTGAAGTTCTGGGCGATCAGGTGGTTGAGGGGGTAAAAGTAAAAAACAATAAATCCGGCGAAGTCATCACACTTGATGATGTAACCGGTGTTTTTGTGGCAATTGGCCACAAACCCAACACCGATCTGTTCAAAGGTGTGTTGACGATGGATGACGTAGGCTATATTAAGACCAAAGGACAATCCACCGAAACCGATCTGCCTGGAATATTTGCCAGCGGTGATGCTATGGACCCGGTGTACCGTCAGGCCGTAACTGCAGCTGGAACCGGTTGCCGGGCCGCACTTGATGCCGAACGTTTTCTTGCAGAAAACCTCGATGAAGAAGCCATCGCTCAGGCACACTGGAAATGACCTGCCCCCTGGCGGTGAAAGAGCAGACTCTTCTTGAGAGGCTTACAAAAAATCGAGCACTGCCGAATTACAAAATCAAATTAAAACATCCCGGAATCTGATCCGGGATGTTTAAATATCATTCCTTTATCCCAGATTTCTCACCAAGAGAATTTTTTCCTCAGCAAGGCCCTGCTATGCTGCCCACTTCGTTGAAACTTCGAGGGTCGGAAAGCTTCGCAGAGCCGTCGAAGAACTTTACAGGCTTGCTCTCCTTAGTTTTATGCAAAGCAGAGCTATTTTAGATTCAACGAAGCTGAGGGAAAAATGAAGAAAAACAGTCCCGACCGATGTTGGGATAATTTGAAGACCCCAATATTGAGTCATTAAGTGCTATATATCAACAACTTTCACTTTATTTAATACATTTGCTGTAAGCACAGATCGAAGCAATTCCTCCCGACAGGTTTGTTCGGGACAGGCGTGAAACGAAATCGGGGCTATTCACTTTTCCGATTTCTCATTTTCTTGATCAAAATCACTTTTATCTTCCTCTTCATCATCTCTGATTTCGATCACTTCTGCTTCTACTTCATATTCATCCTTTTCGTAATCTTCATCATCATCGATCTCTCTTTCTACCAAAACGGTAACATCATTGGCCATTAAAACAAGCGTTGTAATGGCGGAAAGTATCGGGGCATAAATCATAAAAAAAGTTGCACCGGCTGCTCCAATTGTTAATTGGCTTTGAAACAGTGTTTTGCCGTGTTTGTTTTGAATGATTACTCTCCGTGCGTTCCCTTCTTTCACAAGCCGTTTAACCTGAGCAATAATCTGGTCAACGGTTCCCTGGATCTCTTCGATGATGGTTTTAGATTGCTTTGCCATAATATATCTGTCTTTTTAAAAATTTTTTGTAAGGAAATGGCTTTTCATAGTTCATACTACGAGAAGACCCATTAAAAAGATACAAACGAAATTATGCTTTCAAGAGTTTTTTGTGCGTCAACAATCGGGGTAGATGCCCGGTTGATAGAGGTAGAGGTAAACATGAGCGGGGGTGTACCCAAATATTTTCTTGTGGGTTTGCCAGACCGTGCAGTCAGTGAATCGAAGGACCGGATTGATGCTGCCCTGAAAAATGCAGGAGCACACTTTCCAAGAGGAAAAATTACCGTGAACCTTGCTCCGGCCGACCTGCCGAAAGAAGGAAGTGCTTTCGACCTTCCAATTGCAGTGAGTTTACTGGCTGTTTCAGAACAGATCAAAACCGATAAACTTGAACGGTCACTTATTCTGGGTGAATTAGCACTGGATGGAAAGCTCCGGGCGGTGAAAGGCGTACTTCCGATGGCAGTAGAAGCCCGTAACCGGGGCCTGGAGTATGCTCTTGTACCGAAAGACAACGGCCCGGAAGCTGCAGTGGTGGATGGCATTAAGGTGGTTGCATTTGAGGAGCTGCAGCAGGTGATGGAGTGGATGCATGATGAACAGGTTGTAGCCCCTTTGGATGTGGACCTTCAATCGATTTTTCGTGAAAATGGTGAGATGGAGATTCTTGATTTTGAGGACGTTAGGGGGCAGGAGAATGTAAAGCGTGCCCTCGAAGTAGCTGCTTCCGGAGGCCATAATTTGATTATGGTAGGTCCGCCGGGATCAGGGAAAACGATGATGGCACGGAGGATTCCAACCATTTTACCACCGCTAACGCTGGACGAAGCACTCGAAACCACCAAAATTCATTCTGTAGCTGGCCTGGTGGAACCGGGAAAATCACTGGTTACACATCGTCCATTCCGGAGTCCGCATCACACTGTTTCGGATGTGGCACTTGTGGGAGGCGGCAGCATTCCCATGCCGGGTGAAATTTCGATGGCGCATAACGGAGTACTGTTTCTGGATGAACTCCCCGAATTTAAGCGAAGTGCACTGGAGGTGATGCGCCAGCCGCTGGAAGACGGTTCTGTGAGCATTTCGAGGGCGAGAATGAGTGTAAATTACCCAAGCAGAATTATGCTGGTAGCATCGATGAATCCCTCTCCAACGGGTGATTGGTACGATCCAGCCGATCAAAATGGGGCTACCAATATTCAAATGCAGCGTTACCTGGGTAAAATAAGCGGGCCGCTGCTCGACCGGATCGACCTTCATATTGATGTGGATAAGGTGAGTTTTGATGAACTTTCAGCCAAATCAAAAGGCGAGAGCTCGGCCGAAATCAGGAGGCGGGTGATTGAAGCACGGGAAATTCAGAGCCGGAGGTTTATGGGGGTTCGGGGTGTTTACTGCAATGCACAGATGAGCACAAAACTTGCAAGAAAAATCTGCCGGATAGATGAGACCGGTGAGCAGATGCTGAAAAAAGCGATGAATACATTGGGACTTTCAGCCAGGGCGTTCGACCGGATCCTGAAAGTCTCCCGAACTATTGCCGACCTGGATCATTCCGAAGAGATCAGAACTCATCATATAGCCGAGGCTATACAGTATCGGACCCTCGACAGGGAGGGCTGGCTGGGATAATCTTGATTCCATGAAAAAGATAGGCTGAAGGCATATCACGGAACAATTTTGAGATGCCAAAGTATCAAAAAATAAAATCCTGAAAGCTATGGAAAGAAATTACGAGACTCACTGGAAAGGGAACTGGGTTTTTACACTTCCGTTTATTCTTTTGCTGCTCTATCTTTTTCTTTAAATGATTGCAGCAGAATATT
>SLGL01000081.1 GCA_007123785.1 Balneolaceae bacterium | reverse complement strand
TATTGTGTGTAAACGTTGAACCGCCTTCGGGAACCACGTTTACGCCCAGTTCACGGGCCGCTACGAGAACCTGCTGGCGCTGATCCCGCCGGGGCTGATTATAACTTTTCACCGATGTTGCGCCAAATGCTTTGGTTCTTCGAATGGCAGAACGGGCATCATCAAGGTTGTTAATGACAGTTTTCTGGACATTTTCTGCTCCGTACAAAATGCGGCCGGTAGAAAAGATTCTCGGTCCGATCATATTGCCTGCACGAACCATTTCCGATTGTGAGAAGATCATCTCGGTATTTGAGGATGGGTCATGAGCCGTGGTCACTCCATAAGCCAGATTTGCAAAGTATTCCCACTGCTGATTGGGGCTGAGGCCGTGGCGAAAATTTCCGATATGCGCGTGAGCATCCACCAGGCCGGGCATAATCGTTTTGCCTTCCACATCTTTTACATAAGCGTTGTCGGGGATGGAGACGTCTGTTGGTGCTCCCACGGCTTCAATCCGGTTTTCGCGGATGAGAATCGTACCGTTTTCGATCACTTCATCGCCATTCATCGTAATAATGTGTGCATTGGTGAACGCTATTGTGCCAGATGGTTTGTCGGTCTCCAGTTCCAGCCCGATGTTTATTCCCTGACTGTCTCCCAGCGGGAGCTCTTCACTAATCTCTCCGTTCAGAAAATCAAAAGCTTCGCTCAGTTCCACTGTGAAATACTCTTCACCCAGTGTCCAGTGCAGTTTCTGTCCGTCTTCAGACCAGTGAAGGCTGTATCCAGCATCTTTGGCAACGTGGGTTACCGGGATGGCCCGCGTACTGGCATGCAGGTCGATATCGGAGCCCACCTGCGGCATCGGGGCTACGTACACTTTGTAAAGCTCATGAAACGCTACCCACTGATTGTCGGGGCTGGGAGTGAATTCAAGTGCGTACTGTGAACGGAAATGGTGCTTCTCATCCTGTCCGTTTAGGTCCACACTCCGAAAATGGGTTCCCTGCAAAAAATAAATGCGGCTGCCGTCCGAATTAAATATGGGCCTGCTGCCTCCGTCTCTGATCAATGTTTTTTCACCCCCTCCGGATGGAATGGTGTAAATACCGGGATTCTGTGTATGGGCGTGACCCTGGTGGTTATTGCCGGATTCCCTTCGGAAAACAATGGTTTCTCCATCAGGGGAAAAGGCGGGTTCACGATAGATTCCTTTCTGTGTGGTGACCGATTGGGGCGTGGCATTTCGTTGATTTATATTCAGTGTTTTAATCGTTCCAAGATCATCATCACTCCAGGTTACATAGGCCAGTCTGCTTCCATCGGGAGAAAAAGCAGGTTCAAACTCAAGGTTTGCATCACTTGTGAGCCGCTCCGGGGTTCCGTTCGGGAGACTTTTTTTCCAGAGATAACCGGCTGCGTTGAAGATCAGGGTGTTCCCATCAGGTGAAGTTATGGCGTTTCGAATCGCTTTGGCTGTGAAAGTTTCCGGGGCAGGATCAAACTCAAAGTGAACCGCATCAGCGATCTGATGATTCACTGTTACGCTGAACGGTATTTCCTCTATATCCAGCGTCTCCACATTTAATTTGTGGATACCTCCTTGTGCCCAAAAAATGAGATGCTCTCCGTCCGGTGTCCAGTTAAAATTGGTATAGGGACCGAAAATTGCCCAGGCTTCCTGCTGATCTTTGCTCAGATTGTCAAAAACAGGACGTTCGATTCCGGTATAGAGATCGCGAATATAGAGCACTGATTTTTCTCGTACGCGTTTGACGAACGCCATTTGTTCTCCATTCGGTGAAATTGTGGGTGAGATGGCACCGCCCGGCCCTCCGGTAATTCGTTCTACTTCTCCTTCTTCTCGGTCGTACCGGTTAATTACGTAAATCTGGCTGTTGGGATCTTTATTATATTGGAACATGCCCCCGGGATAGACATCCTGGCTGTAATAAACATAGCGGCCCTCGGGCGAAACAAACGGCTGTCCTTTGTCCTGCTGATCGTTAGGCCGTTCGGTAAGCTGAATACCGGAACCACCCGTAATGTGATACATCCAGATTTCGCCGGCTCCGAGCGACCGGGCTGACGTGAAGTGTTTTCGTGCTACCAGGTAATTGCCGTCCGGTGTCCAGAATGCGTTATTTAGCAGTCTGAAATCTTCATCCGTGATCTGTCGTGCATCGGAGCCGTCGCGGTTCATGATCCAAATATTATCACCGCCGCCGGCATCGCTTGTGAATGAAATTTTTGATCCGTCTGGGCTGAAGCGGGGCTGAATTTCATAGGCAAGGCCTTCACGCAACGGTTCTGCTTCACCACCTTCAATCGGCATGATGTAGATGTTTCCGAGCAGATCGAATATAATCTCTTCACCGTCGGGACTGATGTCGAGGTTCATCCAGGTGCCTTCAGTGGTTTCAAAACTGATTTCGGTGTAATCCGCCCGGTGCTGGTTTACATCCCAGGTGTCATTATTGCTGTCCTGAGCAAATGAGATAGCTGTTAGTAAAAAACAAAAAGGAAGTATCAGCAGTTTTTTCATAAAATAAATAATGAGGTTGGTTGTTTTTCGGTTGGATATTACCAAATCCTGATGAGAATCGTTGCTCAAAGTTGTAAGAAAATATAAAGCAGCAGAAGAGAAGTTATAAGCGAAAATATCAACCGTTAAAATGTGAATAAATCCTGCGATTTCATTTATTCTGCCGCTCAGTTTTGCAATACATATAAAACTTAATGTGTTGATTATACATAATATTTCCAAGTAGCTTGTCTCGACAAAAACGACTGAACATAACCAGTTATGAATAAAAGATTATTATATTTAACCATTGTAAAAATATTGACAAACCTATTAAATAACTTGGAGTCCTGAATGTTATGCAACATTTTAAGGTGTTTTTGGTTTTAAATATATACGATAAAATATATTAATAACTGCAAGCATAATAAAAACAGAGGATCAAACAGTATATAATGATGAAAAGAATAGTTTTAGCAGCAGTATTTTTAATGGGTTTTTCGGTACTCGCGTTTGCCCAAAGTGAAAGCGAAGAGCCTCCTTTTGGCATGGGTGAGCTGGAAGCTTATTCGGTTTTTGTAGATGCCTACCGGTCTGATGATTTCGAACTGGCTATGGATTATGGGCAATGGATGCTGGAAGCGGCTCCAAGGGAAATTTCCGGGCACGATGGATTTAATCTCGAGACTCAATTTGTTCGTATGATTAACATCTATACAGGCGCGGCAGAACAGGAAAGCGATCCGGGGGCTATTTCAGAATATATGGTAAAGGCTGAAGCTGTATTTGACAGAGCTTATGAGGTTTTTTCTGAAGACGAAATCAATCTTTTTGACTGGTACCTGAGGCAAGGGCGCTTTTATCATGAAAACGAAGATCATCTGGATGCCGATATGAGCGATGCTGTTCGTTATTATGAAAAAGTTTATGAGATAGATAAAGAACGATTTGCCGAATTAGATGATGGATTCTATGCACGTGTTCTGCTTACACAATATGCAACGGGTGGAGAGAGAGATAAAGCTCTTGCAATGATCGACGAAATAGAACAGTTTGCAGCATTTGATTTGCTGGATACGATAGATCAGGTTCGTGAATCGCTTTTCGAAAGTCCGGAAGAACGGATTGATTTTATCGAATCCAGAATTGCAGAAGCTGACGAAGCCGAGCGGGAAGAAATGCTCGAAAACCTTGTGAATCTGTATAACGAAACAGGTCAGTCTGACAGGGCAACAGAAACTGCACATGAACTTTATGAACTGAATCCAAACTTCTCAAACACAAGAAGTATTGCAGAAATCTATCTTTCAGATGGAAATTATGAAGAAGGTATTGAATATCTGAAAGAAGCTCTTGAGAAAGCAGAAGAGGAGCAGGACATTCGTGAGCTTACCCTTGAAATTGCTGAAACTCATCAACAGTTAAATAATCTTCAGGCAGCCAGAGATTACACTCGCGACGCTCTTAATCTGGACAGCGATTGGGGAGAGGCATTTATGAGAATGGCTTCCATTTATGCCGCAGCTGTTTCTGAATGTACAGGCGGCGATACTCTCGACAGGGAAGACCGAACGGTATACTGGCTTGTGCTCGATTATCTTGACAGGGCTGCGGCTGCCGACCCATCGCTTGCATCAACCGCACAAAGCCGGGCGGATTCTTATGAAGAGGCCATGCCAAGCTCTGAAGACAAATTTTTTAGTGACTGGGAAGAGGGTACCAGCTTTGAGATAGATGGGGAACTCAGTGAATGCTATGCCTGGATTAATGAAACGACCACAGTGAGATAAGCTTCTATTTAAATTCTCAGGTTTTTATCTTTTCCCCTGAGAAATATTCTTAAGAGAATAATTTTTATCACTTTGTGAAATTAAAAATCTAAATTTCGCAAGAAACCCGCAATGTTTCCTTGTCACCAATGGCAATAAGAATGGAATTATGTAGCCTTTTTGAAGAAAAAACATTGCGGGTTTTACCATCAATGGATCGTTGGCATGAAATTAGTTACCAAGATGTTTGATTTCCTGGCCCAGAAACAGCTCAAGTTCATCAAAGGTTTCTACATCGTGAACAGACTGTGAGTGAGCTGTTTTGGCCATGTAGTTAGCCGGAACGTGCACACCGCGCATAAGAACATCTTCGTAACCATCATTTTGCCCAAGTGCATAATTTGCATATAAAAATAACCGTATATCAATAAGGGTGAAGTCGTAATCAAAAAGTACGGTGCCCCTGGAATTGAATTCCGTTATGGGAAGTTTTCGCCATACATCCAGGTCATCTTCTTCGATGTAATCCTCAAGAACAAAAACCAGCACGAGGTCTGAATTGAATACCTCTATTTCTCCGGGAATTGCCTGGATAAATTCAAAGTCGTTCGCCTGATTTACAGTGGCTTCAAAATCGAACGCAATTGGAAGAATTTCAGGTCCGGGAGGTCCCTCTGGCCCTTCGGGACCGGTCGGGCCGCGTTCGGTACATGCTGATAATGTCAAAAAGAAGAATAGAAGTCCTGATATTACTGTTACTGTTTTTTTCATAATTAAAATGGATTTTGTTTAATGAAGGTTACCTTTTTGAAGCTTGGTACACTGGCTATGTTCCGAAAACGGAGAGCCTTAGTGATTTTAGTTATCCTTTTGAAAAAAATAGGTTTAAACCGTTACAACCTAAATCGCATTTTGATGTTAGATGCAGGTTGATTTGTGCTGAACAGTGTATTTGCACCGGACAATCAGGGAAGGGACACAGAACGGCGGATAAGCCATTCGGCAGAGAGAAGTACAATTACCACGATGAACCAAAAAACCGATCGGTAGAGATAGAAAAAGTCTTCCCGGATCTCTTCATCAGGCTGTTCAAGCAGCAGCTCTGCCATAAACTCGTTAAAGCGGTTAAAGTCAAAGTCATCAAGAAAAATACCATCAGTGATTTCAGCGAGGCTTTGAAGCATATCATCATCGCGTTTGGTGTTCAGAAATTCAATGGATGACTGACTCACATTCACACGGGCTTCGGCTGTTCCGATATTCCTGTCATTTTTAGTCGCCTCGGCCCGTACCCGATACATGCCCTGAGGGTAGTTACCAAGCTCTGCCGTATAAACTTCATTGTGCTGATGATTCATTCGGAACACATTGAGCGATTCCTCATCATCACCTGAAAAAATTTCCAGTTCGATAAAACCTTCCGGTTCGGGGTCGCCTCGCTCGTTAAAAAGATTGGCGCGCACCTCCACCGATTCGTTTTCTGTGAAGGATGGCTTGGCAGGTTCAAGGGTAAGCATTTGGCGGTCGGGTGGAGTTGCCGACCATGAAACCAGATTGGTAAAAAATTCAGTAAAGAAATTTCGAACCTCTTCCTGGCTGTTCTGTTCAAACCGGTACCATCCGAATGCATTGACCGAAGCGATTCTGCGTGCAGTGGCATCTTCAGCAATCAGAACGGGAATATTGGTTTCATTTCTTTGGAAAAGGGCACTGGTCAGTTGCTGTGCAATTGCGGAGATGCGATAATCGCCCCGGTATGTTTGAAGTGAAGGGAGACGCTGAAAATTAACCATACTCACTTCAAGGAGCGGATGAGAAATACCACCCGAAAAATTATCGAGCTGAATGTCAATCACTTCACCGGGGGACTGAATGTGGTAACTGGTCAGGTCAGTGACGTCATTGTCAGTTAGATTCAGAAATGAGCCGGGGGTTGCTACAAAAAGGATGGGGGTTTGCTGTTCGTAAATCCAGTCAAAAAGATCAGATTGAACCGGAGGAAGCCCGTGTAAAACGATAAGATCTGGGTCTTCATCCAATTGACGCGGGTCGCCGCCGGCAAATCGGTTATTTCCCAGGTAGGTTGAGCTGATCAGTTCGTTCTGTTGATCAGTGGCAATCAGACGGCGGATGGTGCTTACGTCGGGGTGCACTTCAAATGCGAAGGAGAGAATCCGGGTTTTATCATCCAGCACTTCGATGGTAAAAGCTGCACGATTGTTCTGTTCGGTGAACTCATCCGGTTTGGGAGGTACATTGATTTCAAAATCGTAAAAGCCCGGTTC
>SLGL01000120.1 GCA_007123785.1 Balneolaceae bacterium | reverse complement strand
TCCGATTCCCACATCCGGGCTGAATTTGGTGGGATAAGCATCAAGATCTTCTTGTGTTCGGTATAAACCCGGAGACCTGTAACCTCTTAATGCACTCAGGGATTCACCTTCCGTCCAGACAGAAAATCCATCCGGATAGAATGGGCCCTGTCCGCGCAAATCTTCAATCGTGTTTACCACATCTGAAACATTTACTCCAAGAGACCACTGAAATCCTGAATCTGTAGTTGGCATGCTTCGATAAATCACCTCTACTTCCCAGCCTTCATTCGATACTTCTGCAGCATTTTGAAACGGAGCGCTAACACCAACAATGAGAGGTACAGGAAGTTGCAGCAAAATATCACTTGTATAATTCCAGAAATATTCTGCGATTACTTCTACCCTGTCATCCAAAAAACCGACATCAAGGCCAATATTTCTCATGGTGGTTGTTTCCCATGAAATATCCGGGTTACCAGCCGCCGTAACAGCCGCAGCCGATGCAACATTATCACCAAACTGATAGGAAAGGCCCAGGTTAAAGCTATTTAAATAAGAGTGCAGTCCGGTTCTCTCATTTGTACTCATCCGCTCATTCCCCAACTGGCCCCAGGAAGCACGAAGCCTCAGGTTGCTCAGCAAGTCAACATCCTGCATAAACTGTTCACTTGTAATTCTCCAGGAAGCTGAAAATGAAGGGAAGAAGCCCCATCGGTTTCCTTCCGCAAATCTGGAAGAACCATCATATCGTGCATTAGCCTGGAATGAGTACCGGTCATCATACGTATAATTCAGACGGCTGAAAAATGACCGTACTCTCCATGCGTCATTAAAACATGTTCCTGTGAAGCTGCCGGGATCATGAAACTGACTGCATGTTTGCTGATTGCCTGAGTCACCGGCATTTAAAGACCTTAACTCGTCATTAAAAAAGTTGGCCCGTGCAGCAGACACTTGTCTTGCTCTGGTATAGACCTCCTCATAACCAGCAACACCACTGAACCGGTGTACATTTAAACTTTGTTCAAAGTTCAGGAATGCTCTTTGGCTCAGTTCTCTTCTGTTATACCTGCCTTCATTTAAAGTATTTGTCGCAAACCAGCCACTCGCGGCAACAGTTGAGCCGGTCAGCGGATGAATCATATTACTTCTATCCTCCCGGAAAATAGATTCATCAGCAATCCTTTGATTAATGGTAAAATCACCTTCAATCGCTAAGGCATCATTAATTTGATAAGTAAGACCAGCAGAGCCAACAATATCATTGTTAATTCTTTGGGTTTCACCGGTATGAGACATTACATAGGCACTCCATGTACCGCCGATAATGTCACCCGTCCCTGTTCTGCCGTCCGGGTACTGCATGATCATATCCCGGTTCATATGAAGCAAGGCCTGTGTAATACGCTGGGCTCTGAAGCCCGGCCCATTTGCCTGTCGGTTTCTGTACAGGAGATTTGCCTGAAACGTCAGATCATCAGTAACAAACAGGTCACTATTTACACGTAACGAAGTTTGGTGATTACTGAAATTTCTCATAATACCTTCCGTATCATGATGATTGATAGCTGCATAAAGCCTGCCAGTGTCACTACCTGTTGAGAGGGAAAGTGAATGGCTATGCTCTAAAGCATTCTCTCTGAATACAGCTCCTTCAAAATCAGCAAATGGATACTCCAATGGATTGGTGCCGGCAAGTACATTCGAGATATACTCTTCTGTAAATACGGGTGTAGCTCCTGCATTTACATCTGCCTCATTCCTAAGCCGCATCCAGTCTTCTTTGTTTGCGGCTTCAGGGAAATGACGTTCATTGTGAACCCCTATATAACCTCCGTAATTAACGATCAGGCCTGTATCTGCACCACGCTTTGTGGTAACCAGAATCACTCCGTTTGCAGCCCTTGAGCCATAAATCGCTGCAGATGCCGCATCTTTCATAACGGTTATTGATTCGATATTTGAAGCCTCCACAGTGGAAAGGGACTGTTCTACACCATCAACCAAAACAAGTGGATTCGGATTATTCAATGTCCCTGTTCCGCGAATACGAACAACTACATCTTCCTCTCCCGGATGTCCACCCTGATCCTGAATGCTTAATCCCGGACTGGCTCCCTGAAGTGCGAGTGCTGTATTAGGTGTTTGCCTTGTTTCCAGGTCCTGAGCCGAGACTGAACTCACTGCACCTGTTACATCACCTCTTCGTTGCGTACCAAAACCAACTACAACCATTTCATCCATCATGGCCACATCTTCCTCTAAAGAAACATCAAGTCCGTCACTGATATGGTGAGACTGAACGGTTACAGATTGGCTATGATAGCCTATATAGGAGAAGATGAGATCTGTTCCGGCTTCTTCAATATTTATACTGTAAGTACCATCCAAATCTGTTGTGGTACCGGTAGTTGTACCCTGTATGACGATATTGACACCGGTCAGAGGTTCACCTGTAACAGCATCTGTAACTCTCCCTGTTACCGTTTCCTGATAAAGTTCTTCGATATCAACTTCAGGTTCATCATCTTTTTGCAAAATCACAAAATTCCGAACCGCAATATGGTTGATATTTTCTGGTAGAATAGAATAAAGAGCCTCCGCAAGTGTAACATTATTTGCCTGATATGTAACTGCGATATCATCGGGCAATAAATTTGCATTGTAGTTGAACATTACACCGCTTTTTTCTCCAAGCATGAGAATGGCTTCGTCCAATGGATAGTTTTCAAAGTTAACAGAAACTATCAGTTCGTCCAGATTTACTTCTGCTTCGGCCTGTTGGTATCGATCTGACACCGCACCGTTTATTGCAGTCTGTGCGATTGATTGTTGCCCTGCCAATCCGATAAAGAGAATCAAGAAGACTCCCATTTTTAAAAAAGGCAGACATCGTCCTTTCTGGTTATTTGTAGTATAGTTTTCCATGTTTTGCGTTTTTTTTAATGATGTTAAAGAGATCATTATGAAAGCATCAGCCTGTTCCTGCATCCTGAATCGTTCCGCATTCTAACCTAAAATAGGATACAGGTAATAGGGCTTGTTATTGTTCTGCGGAACGCCTGATAAAGACCGTGTCGTTATCAATTTCGTAATCAAAATCTGCCAGCTCATTCAGTACAATCAAAGAGTTTGTGAGTGAAAGATCTTTGAAGTGATAAACAAAGGTTTCCTCTTTCAAGGATTCATCTTCAAATATAAACTCCACACCGTGCCATCGTTCAAATGTTTTGGCTATAGTCGCAAAGTTTTCGCGGATAAAAACCAGTTCTCGCTGTGTCCACACTTTTGCCAGTGAAGCATCTACATGCTCAACTTCGCTCAAACCTTGCAAATCGTTATATCTCAACCGCTGATTGGGCTCCAGAATTTGTTTTTGATCATTTCTATTTACAAACACTTCCACTTTCCCGGAGGCAAGGGTCACATCCATATCGGCATCATCATGATAAGCCCGCACGTTGAATGCGGTGCCGAGAACATGCGTGGTAAAAGGACCGCTCTCTACAATGAAGGGACGGTCTGGATCGTGTTCCACTTCGAAAAATGCCTGCCCATTCAATTGCACTGTTCGGTTTTCATCTGAAAATTCTTCGGGGTATTCAAGTGAGCTGGCAGCTCCCAGCCATACGATAGTGCCGTCGGGAAGTGTAATTTCGGAAATCTGACCTACCGGATTGGATCGTTCAACAATCACGGGTACTTCTTCGGAATCGGCAATGCCACTGAAATGAATAATTGCAAATGAAAGCAACGCTCCCACTGCCAGGATTGCTGCTACTCTGTAGAACACGAACCATTTTCCGGGGCGGCTTATTCTCAGGGAAATTTGGGAGGAAAAAACGTTTTCTTTGCTATCAAGTTTTTTTTGCAAGGAATGAAAGATCCTGTTTTGATACTCTTCTCTCTCTTTCATGCTGAGTCGATCCAGGTAACCTTTTGAATCGTCGAAGGATCGAAACCATTCCGTATAAATCTTTTCCCCTTTTTCAGACTTTTCTCCTGAAAAATATCGCCTCAGTGGATTAAGATTTTTTTTGTTGGGCATACAGTACTTAATGGCAAAAATTTTTAATCATCTAATAATATGTACCGTGAAGACAGGGTATACCCTAAAAATTTCTGTAAGTTTTTTTCTTTTTTCGGTTCATACCTATAAAACCTGTTTTTGGGATTCTATGAATTTCTTAATACAACTCCGGGTGGTTTGGTGGTTCTTTGTGTCTGTTGGACAAGGACGGGGTTTCACAGAGGGGCACTGAGTACCACAAAGTTAAAGTTTAATAGATAAGATTATGGATATGAATAAAATGACCGGTACTATTATTGGGAGTGCGATTGAAGTGCATAAACATTTAGGGCCGGGATTGCTGGAGTCAGCTTATGAGGAGTGCATGGTTTATGAACTGTCTAACAAGGGGCTCTACGTGGAAAGACAAAAAGCTGTGCCGGTGGTTTATAAAGAAATTCAGCTTGATTATGGTTACCGGTTGGATTTACTGGTTGAAGGGACCGTTATTGTTGAATTGAAAACGGTGGAAACTTTCTGCCCTGTTCATGAAGCCCAGATTCTCACTTACATGAAATTTGCAGATAAGCCCGTGGGTCTGCTGATTAACTTTTATGTAACGCTGCTTAAAAACGGGATAAAGCGATATCGGCATTGAAGCGTTTGTGTTGAAACATGGGTTTGGTTTATTACACAGAGAACCACGGAGAATTCACCGAGGAACGCAGAGAAGAGTTTGTGTTGAATGCTATGTATCTATGCTTTCGTCAGATGGGGGATCGGTGCAGGTCTCATGGACTGCCAGTTTCACAGAGAACCACAGAGAAAATTTATAGAAGAAGTACTTAGCAGCATTTAGAGTTTGTGAAGGACGGTTCCAAAGAAGCTATCAAAGTAACATAAGGCTGAGAGGACTCAAGGCTGCTACATAATCTTTGAGATTTATTCTAAGGTGTTTCAGCGCTTTGCCGATATGGTATTCCACTGTTTTGGGAGAGCAGTTTAATTCCTCGGCGATTTCATTGTGTGTGTAATGTTCATCCCGGCTCATGGAAAAAATTGTACGGCTTTTTTGGGGAAGTTCATCCAGATACTGTGTCACAAGGTTTTTCAGATCTTCATGGTGAACCGAAGCATCAGCCCGGGGGAATGAGCTTTTTTTATAATACTCATCATAAATACGCTGGATATACATCTCTTTATTTCTCACCGACTGATGACGTATAAACTTATACACTTTATTTTTTACCGCCCGATGAAGATATGCCTGAAACGATGTATGGATATTTAACGAATTGCGATTGTTCCAGATATCTGTAAAAACTTCCTGAACGATATCATCCGCCACCTCTTTTGACTGAAGCCGGTTGTAAGCAACATTATGCAGATAATGAAAATATTTACTAAAAAGCTCTTCAAAAGCCCCTTCATCTTCATCAGCAATCTGTTGTATCAATATTTTATCATTCTGGAACTGACTCATGGCGTGCTTTATGAATAAAAATCCTTTTGAACCGTACTGGCGAATGCTTGAAACATTACATCAAAGTATAAAATTAATTTAATGTATCCTCCTTTTTACCATTATTTTAATAATTCCTACTACGTTGATTAAATGAAATTGTAATAAACACCTACTTGAAATAAATAACTAACATTTCAGATTGTCAAATTTTTCATCGAATCAGGCTGAATAATATTTCTTTTTACAGAATACTATTTTCTATCATTCGATTTATCAAGTCTACTTACACTCTGACAACTAATTAAATAAATTGAGGGCTCGAATCAGATTGCCAGGTGATTTCATCTATATAATATTATACCAAATGGAACACCCTGTTTTTCTGTGACATTTCCCCCCTCAGGTTTAAATCTAAAATAGCATACTCAATCTCCTGGTGAGAAATCCGGGTTAAACTTTCAGATTAAAAAAGGTATGAAACTGATATCTGAAACTGCATATTGGTAGTATCATATGGCTCAAAATTTGCGATGGATAGCCCGCCAAACTGGCCGTAATCGAATCTTCCGTAATTGAACAGCTTTGTCCAGGAGAACTCCCCGGTTATTAAAAATTCGCCGTAATTGTAGAGAGCTCTTGCACCCAGTGTCAAGTCGGTGCGGTTGCGCCAGTAATCACCGTAGCCTCCCCTCCACTCTTCAGGACGATTCAGAACCCGGTCGTACTCGTAATGAAAATGGTTATTGTCAGCCAGCCTTCTTACAAAAACGCCCGCCCGCCCATCCTGGAAATAGCCGTCAATGGCGAAAAACTGGCTGTTTGATCCCGGTCCGATCGCAGCTCCCAGTACTTGTCCGCGGTTGGTATGGCCCTGGCGAATTTCGGGGTGGGTGTAGTAGTAATTCTGAAGTCGTACTTCTCTCAGGTAAGAAGGGGTCATATTCGTAAATTCAATATGTACCCTGTAGAAATCGGCAAATGGCGCCTCGAACAATTTCTGAGCCCCAAATGCATATCCACTATTATGGCGGGGCTCCATCAATAAATCCCTTGAATCGTAGGCAAAATCTTCCCGGTAAAACTCACCGAACAACTCAAACCGGCTTTC
>SLGL01000036.1 GCA_007123785.1 Balneolaceae bacterium | reverse complement strand
TTCAAATTTCCCATTCAGCGCTTTTGTTTGTGGCTGAATTAGAAAAGTTCATATATCTAATTAAATACTCTTTGTATATTATATCTACAGTTGCACAACGCTTGTTTTTTTTGAGGCAACAGACACATATCTTTTCAGAAAATTCGGAGTTATGAAGAATTCAGCATTGATTTTTGACCTGCTCAATATTTCAAGAAATGTACCTCTAAGTGAAAAAGAGATGGCTCAATCTCTCACAGTTACATTTCAGCCAGTACACAAAAACACAGATCGACTCAACAGATTTACAGAAAAATTTAAAAAAGCACTTGTTGACATCGGGGTTAAAATTCTCCCCTATGAAGACGCACTGGACCACGAAAATGGCGGAAAAGTGCGGTCCGGAATTGTAATTATTGAACAAGGCCTTGGCAAGGATGATGATCTTGCCATTAAAACTGTATCCAGTCTGTATCATAACCCGGTAGTCTGCATTTTTGACTCTCCCCCGCCGATACCCGAAAACCCAACACTTCAGGAAACACTCGACAGCATTGTAAGTGTGCTGGCATGGAACCTCTCTCACGTTCCCATTTTTCTGCATGATGAAAAATGGACCTTCTGTACAATGAACGGGGCTGTGGTAGAATGTGGCAACTGGAATAACCTTAAAGATGATATCTTATACTCTCTGATTCCCAAATTATCGGCCCAGGTCGTTCCTCCAAAACGGGAAGATATTTACTACAGAGAGGGTGTATTTGACCCAATCGAAGAGGGTTATGGCGACTTTATTGACGATTTTATGAGTGCCGCCAAAATCTGGCGGGATAACGGACTCATGCTCGCCCACACCTCCATTGAAGACCTCGATTATCGGAACCGGTTCTATAAACGCATTGTATCGCGCTATCTGGATCACCGAACCGGTATGAGTTATGGATTTATGGTAAAGCAGCTTCCCACACCTGTTGAACCGGCCGTTGAACGAACGGAGGCACCGGATTTTCTGCAAAAACACAACTGGGAAGAGAGTGCGGTACTTGAAATTAACGGAGACTATTACCTGATGATCAATCTCTTTGAGAAAGAGTGGATTGTCAACGTTCCGGAAGTTTGGCTGATGTCCACCCGTTCGGGCTGTAACAAAACCAATCTGAACCCGAAAAAAGACATTTTAAAACTGGGATTGTTTGATGGGAAAATAACAATTGATACACCTGCCGGTATCACTAAACAAGAGTGCAGGCCTTCCTATGATACCTACGCCATTCTTGCTCATGCTCTCGGAAATGTGATTACTGCAAGTATTCTGATGCGTGAATACCCTTCATCACCGTTTCCAAAAGCTCTTCAGGAACGCGGTCTCTCGGTCTCGCACTGGCACGGTTATCCCGATGCAGAGTACCCTCTGACAGGCTATATGTTACACGGGATGGAAAATCCGCCGGTATCCTGCTCCACTCCGCAGTCAGCGGCCTATGCTATTGGCGGGAAGCTGAACTCACTTGAAAAGAAACTGAACCTGCTGGATGGCTACCGCGGTGATATTCATGTGGAACCCCACCACGGAACCAACATTACCGGTGTCATGAGCATTACTGAAACCGCCGCCTGGGTGGATAAAATGCACAAACACAACCAAAGCAAAAAAACGATTTCGAATTAATCCAATATCCTGGTTGTGTTGAAAAAAAGGATTGGTGTCTCAGAGCTCATCTGACGAATTCCGCGTATGCGGTTCGTCTGATGAGTTTTCATGACAGGCATCTGATCCCAACAAAAACCCGCAAGCCTACCTGATGGCACTTACTACTTTTCCAGGCATTTTATCTGCAGGATAAATACCGTGGTTTCAAAATCGTCCATCCCCAAAACGGAATGAATTTAAAACCGGAATTAGCCCGCATTTCTCACCAAGAAATTTAGCTGTGGGCAATCCCGACGGCGGTCGGGAGAAAATGGTGGCAGAAACGTACCTGAGTACGTTGAGCAAACCATTTTTGGGACAACGCAGCTCACGGTTAAATTTCGCAGTGTTTGACAGGGTGTTTTTTAAAAAAAGTTTATATTGAATTATAAGTTGATAACAATTAATTGCATTTCGTTTTTAAATAATTTTAGTGTGAGAAATGCGGGTTAGAGCCTATCTCCTCTTTAATCCAGTGATAACGGTTTTTTTATGGGTAAGACGAAGTATAAATTGCGAATTATTCAGGCTAACGATCAGCATTTCAAAATAAAAAACTTTCTTATCTGTCGAATCTTGAGAAAAATTTAACTTGTTCCTTAGGCACTTCCTGACTATAGTTATGCAATTTCATTTTGCTTAGAGCTGTGTCAAGAATGAAGTTTCGCAAGAAACCCGTCCTGAAGCGTCGGGATTTCCTTGTCACTAATGGCAGTAAGAATGGAATTCTACAGCCTTTTTGATGAAAAAACATTGCGGGTTTTCCCATCATTTGATCGTTAACATCACTTTAGCCTTACATTATGGATTCTGAAAAATGGTTGAAATTAGAGGGGCTTTTTCATAAGGCTGTGGAGCTATCAGAACCGGACTATTCAGAATTCTTAAAAAAAATAGAAACTGAAGATAAAGAGCTTGCCGATGAGCTGAAAAAACTCATCTCTTCCCATTTCCACGCTACTACATTTCTCGAAAAAGAAGCATACACCGGGGAAATTGCCGAACCCGGAGAAAAAATCGGCCCGTGGGAAATTTTGAAGGAGATCGGACGAGGTGGTATGAGTACCGTCTACCTGGCTGAACGCGCTGATGGACACTTTGAGCGGAAGGTAGCGATCAAGTTTTTACATGGAATTGTGCCTGGACGCGCAATGCATGCCCGGCTTCAGGCCGAACAGAAAATCCTCGCCCGGCTTGAGCACAAAAATATCGCCCGGCTTTTTGACGCCGGCCTTACCGAAAACGGCCGCCCCTACTTTATTCTGGAGTACATTGAAGGCGAAACGGTAACCCAATGGTGCAGAAACCGCAACCTTCAACCCGATGAACGCTTTCAGATTTTTAAGCAGGTTTGCGAGGCAGTCCGTTACGCCCATCAGCAGCTTATTGTACACCGTGATCTGAAGCCTTCAAATATTCTTGTTCGGGAAGATGGCACCGTAAAACTTCTGGATTTCGGAATCGCAAAACTATTAGCTGATGATACCGAATCCGATCTGCCCCTCACTCAAACCGGTATCCAGCTAATGACACCGGAGTATGCCAGTCCGGAACAGGTAAACAACCGGCCGGTTACAACCGCTACCGATGTTTACGCGCTGGGCTTGCTTCTTTGTGAACTATTAACAGGTATGCTCCCCTATGATCTGTCATCCAAAAGCCCTTTAGAAATCGGTCAGATTATTACTGACACACAGCCTGCCCGCCCCAGTCATCTCATTACACGCCGCGCCGGAGAAAACGGAGAAAAGAGCCCTGTTCAGGGTGAAAAAGAGATCAAAAGAATCCAGAAAAAACTCAAAGGAGATCTTGACAATATTGTTCTGAAAGCGCTCCGGAAAGAACCGGAAAGACGATACGATTCTGCCGAACAACTTTTGCGGGATATTGAAAATTATCAAACCAACCAGCCAGTCACAGCCCGCCCCGAAAGCAGGGCTTACAGAGCCAAAAAGTTTATTCAAAGACACCGAATCGGAGTGGCTGCCACCTTTTTAATTATCGTTTCATTACTTACCGCCACTACGTTTTCACTTTGGCAGGCTGAACAGGCACGGGCTGAACGAGACCGTACCCTCAAAATCAACGAGTTTTTACAAGAAATTCTAACGGAAGCAGATCCCTATGAAGCCGGAGCCGATGCCACGGTACGGGATGTTTTGCGTAAAGCAGGTGAACTGGTAGGTGAACGCTTTTCCGATCAGCCTGACCTGGAAGCACCTCTCCGTTTTACCATCGGTTACACCCAGCTCAGCCTGATGGAACTGGATGAGTCACTCTCAAATTTAGAACGTGCCGAAGAACTTTTCCTTCAACTATATAGCGGCAATGATCAGCGAACCCTGGAAGTACAGGCGTGGCTCTCCTGGCATCAATTCCGAAAGGGAAACTATGATGAAGCAGTCAGCGGTTATCAAACCGTGATTGAACGGTTAACCCCGAACCACACCTGGGATTTCAGGGCAACACTCCTCAATGATTATGGAGTGATTCTGGGGGATTTGGAAAAATATCATGAGGCGATTGAACTCTACCAAGAGGCCCTCGACATTTGGCTGAGCCATGAAGCAGACCTCGAGCAAATTGCCACTATCAATAATAATATTGGCTTTGCATGGCACGGACTGGAAGAGTATGAAAAAGCTGAAACTTACTATCGCAAAGCTATTGAAACACGGCGGGAACTGCACCCGGATGGCCTCCATCCCGACTTGGCTCATGCGTTGAATAATTTTGGTATTTTGCTGCGCGATATGGGCAATTACGACGATTCCCTGCCTCTTTACAGGGAATCACTCGAAATCCGTATAGCAACACTCGGCCCATCCCATGCAAACACCGGATTTGGATATCTGAACCTGGGCAGGCTTCTTTTGGAAATGGGGCAGACAAATGATGCCCGGAATCAACTTACACGGGCATTTACTGTTTTGCATGAGAGCGTTGGAGATTCTCATTTGCACACACTTGTGGCAAAATCATCACTGGCCAGAGCAAACAGCCTGAATGGGAATCATCCCTCAGCAATAACAGATCTTGCCGAAGTTTATGAAGTACTGCAGGAAATATCGGCACCTAACTGGCTCCTGGAACAGACTCAGGAGTGGCTGAATGAAGCCCGGCAACTTGCCGCAGAATAATGTTGTGGGTAGTTTTATTTGAGATAAGTAAAATCCCCTCACTGAGCGATTGAACAGAGGTCGCGTTACACACCTTTCACAGATTACATGAACCAAACAGGATCAAAAAAATTAAAATCTTTTACCAAAATACCAGGTAATACCTACACCTGCATCCCACTGGCTCAGATCCTGCTCTTCATCCAGGTTTAATGTCTGGCCATTTAATTCCAGATCATACTCCATTCCCACATGATACCTTGCATGGAGTGAGGCGGCCAGCCAGGGGCGAAAAAAGTACCGGGTGCCCGCCCCGGCTATCATCGAAATACCGTTCATTACAAGATCACCTTCGCTATAAAAGCCGGGAAAATCCACAAAAATCCGGTCGATTTCCATACGGCTGCTGTTGATCTACACATACAGGAATGGACGGAAGGCACTCAGGGTAGCTCCAAAATTATAGCGAAATCCTGCACCGAACTCGGTATGCGTGTACGTGTTCCAGTCTCCGCTCATGTTAAAATCGCTTTGGGAAAACTGTGCAAATGCTTCCAACCGCTGGTTGAATCCGTAGCCAGCCGACAACTGGAAACCCCACCCATTGGGGTCATAATCCCGGATTCCTTCAAGAAACTGGCCTGAGGTGCTCCATTGACCATAATAGAGATTTAGATTGGTATAAAATCCGCTTACATCCGATCGAATATCCTGTGCAGACACCTGCCCGGCTGAAAACGCCATCATAAAGATGATAGCTGCACAAATCATACTGCAAAATGTTTTTTCCATAATTTTATTTTTTGATTCATTTTATTCTGATTGGTTTACCTCAACCTCTTGACAATCAGTTTCATACAGCGATTTTCAAAACCAATGCCAAAAAATTTGATTTTTAATCACTCCACAATAATGGACACCCGGCCCGACTCCACACGCAGACGCCTGACAGTCCGTCCTTTCTCAAAGGTTACTGATCCGGTAGCCTGATCGCTGTACTCGGGATAGGTAATCGGCAGCCAGGTACCGTCCACAGCTTGCACGGCTTCAAACTGTATGGCAAGAGTTGCGCGGCGTGAACTGCCCCGGCTTCGAACATCCTGCACACGCCCCCTGATTCTGGATCCCGGATCAATCACGCGATATCCACCCAAATAAACAGATCCGGCAACCGTGAGATAAAACGGATCACCCGGATTGTGAGTGAGGGTGGAAACCGTTTCATCAAAAATCCCCTCCACAAACAGGTTTGTAACACCCACTTCAATAGTGCGGAGAGTCGGTGTTGTATTTTCAGCTTCTGTTGATTCCTCCGGTTCATCCGGGAAATACTCACTTTCCACATCTACTGTTGGCACATCATCTGCTGCACGTTGGGTACTCTCCGGTTCCGGTTGACTCCGATCTTCGGTCTCACGGGATTCGGTCACCTCAGCTTCTTCTTGTTGTATAAATTCCTGGCCTTGTTGCTGCGATCGAACAACAACTGGTGCCGATAACGGTGAAACAGTGGAAGCACCTGGTTGGGCGGGCTGATTTCGCTGTTCCCCATTCGCCGGTGCAGAATAAACCGACAATTCGCGTGAAGGCGGAAATTGTGCCATCTCAACCGCTTCTATTTCTTCCTGGAAATGCTCTTCGGCCTGCTCTTCCGGGTGTCCGGATGATCCAGAAAATATAGCCGCTCCCAGCATAATGAGGAAGGCCAGACCAATGGCACCACTGATAATTTTGCCTTCCGTGGTTTTAAAAAAATCGTATACATTCGGTTTTACTTTCGAATACCATGATATAAGAGAAGATACAATCGCAATTGCCCG
>SLGL01000445.1 GCA_007123785.1 Balneolaceae bacterium | reverse complement strand
CTGCGCGTGTACCGGCTGATGCCCGAGGCCCGCCTGATCACCTCCGGTCGTTACGAGTACGGGGAATATTCCCAGGCGGAAGCAACACGCGATGCGCTCATATCGCTGGGCGTGGATCCCGAACACATCCTCATCCAGCCGGAAGCGGCTTCCACATGCGATGAGGCTCGCGCTTTTGTGCGAGAACACGGACCCGGCGCCCGCATCATCATCTCCACATCGGCCCTGCATATGCGTCGCGCCATGATGATCTTCGACCAGCAGGAGGCAAGTCCCGTCGCGGCACCCGCGGCATTCATACGCAAGCAGAAACCGGAGGATCCATTCCGGCCGGGCAAACTGCTGCCCTCGTGGGGCAGCATCGGTGAACTGGAAAGCGCAATCAAGGAGTATGTCGGGTATGCCTGGGAGCGACGACGTTGCCGGTGACCGGGAACTGTGACAATCATGCGGCCATGCATCCACAATAAAGGCAATCCATTAAATCGACGTAGATGAGTATGAAAATCCTGAAGGGGGTGGATGCGATTGACAGGCAAAAATGGGAAAAACTGCTGGACAAAAGCAAATACAGCTCCCCATTCCAGTCGCCTGCCTTCGTCAATGTAATCAATGCAAGCAGTGAGTTTTCCTCAGATGTCTATGCGGTCGAATCAGATGGCGAACTGAAAGCATTATGCGTGATCATTTTCAAAAAGAAAAAGGGGTTGGAGCTATCTTCCCTATGTGAATGTCCAGATCAGGCTGGAAGAGAAGGATATGGCCGGCTTGCTTGCTGAAATCAAGACCAACAAAAGAAGGGAGATATACACCCAGTACTATTGCCGGAAAATAGGCTATAATAACCGGATTTATCCAACACACCTCGCTATCAAGGCAGCAATGGAATTCGGTTTGGAGCACAATTTGCAGGCGGTTAACCTGATGGGAGCCGGAATGGGCGATAGCTACAGAGGCATAAGGAACTACAAAAAACAGTTTGGTGCAGTGGTCGAAAACGGTCGGTATTTCAAGATTCTTCGTCCGGTGTTATTTCATCTGCGGAAGATAGCCGTGAATGGTCTGGGAAGACTGAATAAACTGATCCGGTGAATATCATGCAGCGGCGCGGCAGGTACTATTCGCGTAATTACGGGACATGCCATGACCAGGCACCGCATTGCACATCAAGAAGTTCTGCGGGCAGGAGGGCGCAAATGATTCTGTAATAGTGACTTTGAAAAGTAAATCCAAATAAGATTTTTAAATCACTGTAACAAAACGGGAAATTCATACTCTTTATTGAAAATCTACATTGCTAATGCTCTGAATATTCGTATTTTATGCAAACGTTAGAATTTCTTAATAATTCAGCTAATACCCCGGAAATGAGCTGCACAAAGGACGCTTCCGGAGCATGCTTCACCAGTAATTTCTTATTGGTGTATTGGTGTCATCCATGTCAGTTGGCGGGCTGCATACAGACAAAAAACAGTCGATAACAAGTAACAAAAAAAATCTTAAAAATTGACTGTGCATTTCCACAATCTCATTGGTAGTACCCCTATCGATAACAAAATCTATCCTGCAAACGGCACTTAATAGATACCAATTAGTAGCATTATGGAAGTACAATTACAAAAACGGCATGTAAACCATAAATTCATCATCGTAGCACTCAAATCAGCCTGCCTGGCGCTGCTTGTGCTGATACTGACGTTTTCTGCTACCGCTCAGGACAAAAAACACGAATATGAACAGATAATTCAGTCCCGTTTGGGCGGTCCATCCTATGCCCAAATATCCAGTGATGGGCAGGCGCTCATGGATGTTGTTGTGGGACAGGATGCCTCAAGACGGACCCGGGATGCTGCCCGGGATCTGGCGGACTATCTGGGCCGGATCACCGGCGGTGAATTCCAGGTAGTCACTGGTGACGGTACCAACGGGCTTGCCGTTGGAAACTTCAAGGATTTCCCGAACCTGGGCCTTAATGACCTGTTCAACCCGAAGAAGCCAACACGTCTGGATGAACATCTGGTGCGCACACATGCATCTGGTGTTTATCTTATTGGCGCATCCGACCTGGCTGCGCAGCATGCGGTATGGACTTTTCTGTACAATATCGGCTACCGGCAATTTTTCCCCACCCAAACGTGGGAGGTCATTCCGGACAAACCGACTTTGAGGGTTTACGGCGACTCATTTGAAATCCCGGATTTTTACAACCGGAATGGCCCGCGTGAAGCGGCGTACACCCACAGGCAAATGTGGCATGACTGGCAGGACCGAAATCGGATGACCTCATCATTTAATATTAGTACGGGACATGCGTACCGGCATATTATTAATAGAAACCAAGAAGCTTTTGATGCTCATCCCGAATACACGGCAGGCAACACTTCAAAATTCCGTGTATCCGAACCGGGGCTTGTTGAGCTGGTTGTTCAGGATGCCGTCAATCGAATTGAAGCTAATCCCGGTTTGTTAAGTGTATCAATGGAGCCCTCGGATGGGGGGGGGTGGTGTGACTCGCTGGAAGAACAGGCTATGGGTTCAATAACTGACCGCGTCGTGTACCTTGCTAATGCCGTGGCGGAAGCTATCAACGACCTGGGCTATGGGGATAAGTACGTGGGCATTTATGCCTATAACCATCATTCTGCCCCTCCCAACATCGAAGTTCATCCAAATGTGGTTGTAAGTGTTGCCACTAGTTTTGTTCACGCATCTTTTTCTGTTGAAGAACTGGTTAGAAAATGGAGCAGGCAAGGGGCCATGATTGGCATCCGTGACTACTATGATACCTTTGTATGGCATCAAGGACTACCTCCAAGTGGTAAAGGCGGTAATCTCAATTATTTATTAGATAGAGTTCCCTTCTTTCATATCAATGGAGCACGTTTAATGAATGCCAATTCGGTGGATTCATGGCCTATTAATGGGTTAGGTTATTATGTCTCCGCCAATTTGTTGTGGGATATTTCACTGACAGACCAGGTCGAAGACATCATTGAGGATTTCCTCGAAAAGGCATTTGGTGAAGCCAAAGAACCCATGCGAAATTTTTATGAGCTGGTGGGACGTGGAAATTCTATCCCTCGTACGAACAATGATTTTTTAGCACGTATGTATATCTACATCAATGATGCTAAAAAGCTCACCGATGATCCCGAACTCATGGCGCGCCTTGATGAAATTGTGCTTTATACAAGGTATTTCGAGCTCTATTCCAAATTAAGGAATACAGATTCCGATGCTTCCCGTCAAGGAGCGGCACAAAACACATTTCGCCATCTCTACCGCATGCAAAGCAGAATGATGTCACCCGTTCGTCATTTGTATGTTCATTTTCGGAGATCGGACAATTCTATCGTAATTCCAAGTGAGGCGGATCCGGGCAGATTATCGGTAGGTCGTGAACTGATAGACATGGAACCATGGAAAAGCAGTCAATTATTTACGGATGAAGAGATCGCAGATATTGTAAGGAATGGCCTTGAACAGTATGAAAAAGAAGAGCTTGATTTTGATATTGTTGCCTTCAGCGAGGATTTAGTCCCAGCTCTTTCGGGTCTTGACCTGCCGGAGGTGAGAACTGGCAGTTTTGGCCGAGGTTTTCGTGGTAATAAAAGCATGTTTACTTGGCTGCAGGCTGATGATCCATTGCAGTTGGAAGTCAGGGCCGGAACCATTTACGGGAACAGGGGGAATGTCCGGTTTCATCTGATGTCGCCAATGGAAGCAACAACAGAAGCGGTAGATTTTGATGATAGTGTGCCGCCTGATAGAGATTTCTACCAAATTGAACTGATGACTCCATACGATGGTCTGCATGAATTGATATGGAACGACGGTAACGATCGCACTCATTTGGAGTGGGAAGAGGGACACCCCATGACTGTATTGGCCAGTGCTGATAACTCCTTTAGCTTTCAGAGAGACTTTAGTTTGTATTTTTATGTACCTGAAGGGACTACAGTAGTTGGTGGATATCTCAATCATCACCACAATGTCAGATTTAGAGATAACAACGGTGAGACAATCGAAGGTTGGCAAAACGAGGAGGAAGGAAGTGGTTATTTTTCCCTGCCTGTTAAGGAAGGAAAAGACGGTTCCCTGTGGAGTATATCAGCCGATAGAAACAGAACTGTTCGGCTTATGACCGTACCACCTTATCTGGCTCGAAATGAAAGAGAATTGCTCCTGCCGATAGAAGTGGTTTTGGGAAAAGATCTACCCGCTGAGGATGACGAAGAAAACATGGGTAAATTGCCAACCTCTTTCGAACTAAACCAGAACTATCCCAATCCCTTCAATCCGTCAACTCGGATACAGTTTGCTATTCCTGAAAAAACGCCGGTCAGGCTCGATGTCTACAATGTGATAGGCCAGAGAGTCAGTACGCTTGTCAATGAAGAAAAGAGTCCCGGGAGATACGAAGTGGTCTTTGATGCAGGTTCCCTGGCCAGCGGTATTTACCTATACCGGATACAAACAGATACGTTTCAAAAAACCAGACAGATGGTGTTGGTGAGATAACAATCTTCAAATAAAATAAATAGTTGTGCTATGTGCAGTATAAAAAAAACTAAAAAAATGGCGGTCAGTATAGCCGTAATTCTGATTACTATGATAGCCAGCTTGGCCGCCAACGATGCCCGTGCTGAAGAATGTTTTATTGCAGCACCATACGTGGTGCAAGCAACCCATGAAAGTGCAAAGGTGGTCTGGGTTACTCCGGCGGGTACTGATGCCGGCACGGTGCAGCTGGAGGCAGTAAATGGTGGCAAGAAACAGACTGTAATAGCACAATTGACCACACCACATTTTCATGATAGTCGTCTGGAAGATGGTGATCTGGATCATCTGCGCCATTTGGCTCTGCTAGAAAACCTGGAACCGTTCACCAAATACAACTATGAGGTGCAATGTGGTGACGGGGAAACCACCAGTACCGGAAGGTTCGTCACTGCACCTATGCCCGACGATACCGTTCCATTTGAATTTGTGGCTGTTGCAGACGCTCACAACATTTCCAGGTACTTGCGAATAAGTGAACCTGTTGGGAAAATTGAACCTGCATTTGTGATTGAAGCAGGTGACTTAATAGGCGGCAATGGTCGAGACTGGTCGCGTTGGGAAGCGTATTTTGAGATTGCCCGGCCATACCTTGAGACAAGTGTATTGTTGCCGGTGGTTGGAGGGCATGATGTACGACCGGCCCGTAATTTCCGCTCGCTTTTTGCTTTTAATGACCCGGCAGGAGATCCAGTTGATGAGAATACGACTGCAACGTATTACTCCCATCGATTTGGAAACCTGGAAGTTTTTGTAATAGATTATACAACGGATAGGGACGAACAATTGATTTGGCTGGAAAGTGCTTTAGCTGCAAGCGACGCTGAGTGGAAAATTCTATCAGCACATAACATACGGGCGGCTACCGGTGGAATCGGTATGATATTCTCAGATGGTTTTTACTACGAACTTGCCAATCTGTGTGAAAAATACGGTGTGGATATCGCAATTGGTGGTCACTACCATATCTATGAAAGGTTATTGCCCATCGGTTCACCGGGCAGTAAGCCGGTTCATTTTGTAACAATCAACTCGAATGGAAATATGCGTTCAGTCCGACCAAGTCCGATTACCGCAGGCGGCATTGGACAGCGAGAACATGTGTTCGCTCATTTTCGTGTAAACGAAAACCACCTCGAAATGGAAGTGATAAATTACGAGGGTATCGTCATTGATCGTATGAATTTGATAAAGGACGATGATGGCATGTATCAGGATGAAATCATGAAGCAGGCTGTCGATATTGATCTCGCGATAAAACTCGCTCATATCTACAATGGCCTCAGTTTGTATAATGTTTTAGAAATGCGGTACCAACGAAGCGATATCATAGGAACATTCAAAACTCCCTCGATAAATACTGAACAGCCAGCTGTTTTAACGCTGAATACCGGTTACTCTGGAACACATGAAAGGGATCTGAGCCGATTCCCCGTGGGCAGTGAATTGATCATCTATGAACAGGATGACCCTTCCGGGTGGCGAACCGAATATCAGGTCATTGAAATTACCGGGAATACCGCAGAAATTGATGTATTTGTTCCGGATGGCCTTGTCTACGATGAAGAGGACGGATTCAATATTCCAATAAAACTTGATATGAATCTGAGGCTCGATGGACGTGAGTTTGAACGGGTCACGGTTTACCCGACCATAGTGGATGAGGACGATTGGGAGGTTGTATCATCGGATGAGCAGGAGGAACTGCCCGAGTCCTATAAATTATTTCAGAACTATCCCAACCCGTTCAATCCATCCAGTGTCATACAATACGAAGTTCCTGAACAAACGCATGTGACACTGAAGGTTTATGACGTCATCGGGCAACTTGTTGCTACCCTGGTGAATGAGGTAAAAACACCAGGAAATCACGAAGTGATATTTAATGCCTCGGGTTTCTCCAGCGGGATTTACCTATATCGCATGCAAACGGATTCTTTTGTCCAAAGCAGAACAATGTTGCTGGTAAGGTAGCATTTACAGGATGGATGTCTTTTGTCTGAATTTCCGGTACATTTGAAATCCCGGGTGTCGTCAGGTGCCCGGGATTTTTTAATAAATGGAGACACTCACAACCGTTTCACGAACAGTAATTAAGAGATTCT
>SLGL01000469.1 GCA_007123785.1 Balneolaceae bacterium | reverse complement strand
GTGGAATTAGTATTAATGCTCCGTAGCTTTTCCTTTCGGAAAAGAAATTATGGCTTATATCTCATACTATATGTATAGTCTGATAAATTGCCTCTAAGGAGGAATTAAGTCATAAAGACAACACTGTTCCAGGATGAACAGCAATCTCTTTTTCTTTTCCCAGCCCATCTTTTTGCGTGTTTTTATAAAACACCTTTTTAAATTTTAAAAATCTTAATACCTAATGAACTGTAACTATGAAAAAGCAGAATAACGGATTTAAAATAGGTTGTATCGTCCTGTTTCTTGGGCTGACAATTTATTACCTGTTTCCCACTATACAGTGGAATCTGGAACAGAGACATATGAATAGTATGACTGAAACTGAAAGAGTTCAGTACGAAAGTGAAAATATGGCAAAATTACAAAACCTCAGAGAACGGTCTCTTTCACTTGGACTGGACCTTCAAGGTGGTATGTATGTTACCCTCGAGGTAGGCAGTCCTCAGCTCATCCTCGAGCTTGCTGGTGATTTTGCCGATGAATATCTCGAAGAAGTCATCCAGACAGCCAGGCAAACATCTATCGATAACAACACTGATTTTATCGATGAATTTGTTGCTGAATTTGAACGTCGCGATTCGGATGCTATGCTTAGCCGTTATTACCGGTCTGATTCGGAAAACATTACCCGAACTTCCACAAATTCCGAAATTGCAAGCTATCTGCGCAACCAGCAAACTGCAGCGGTGGAACGAGCTATGGAAATTATCCGCTCCCGTGTTGACCGATTCGGTGTAACCGAGCCTTCTATACTACAACAGGGAGGTAATCGAATTGTAGTAGAACTTCCCGGAGTTGATGATGAAGAGCGAGTACGTGATCTCCTTCGGGGTACTGCACGACTCGAATTCAGACTCACGCCTGAAACAGAAGAAATCAATTCTACCAAGCAGCAAGTCTCTGAATTTTTCAGTAATTACGAACAGGATGAAGAGGATGAAAGCAGTATTAAAAATCTTCTTGAGATCTTTGAACTTCGTGGTTCAAACGAATATGTGTTCGGATATGCAGCAGAAAGAGACACAGCAGATGTAAACCGGATTCTTGAGCATGAAGATGTACAAAATCTTATTCCAAGAAATACTACCCTCTTATGGGGCGCAACTCCTTTTGCCTCTGATAATGGGGTTGATTTATTTGAGCTGATCGCCGTACGAAGCCAGATTGAACTGACAGGTGATGTTATTTCAGAGGCCCGTGTGGCTTTTGACCCAACAACCAATGCCGCCGAAGTATCGATGACAATGGATTCTGAGGGAGCAAGGCGATGGGCGAGAATTACTGGTGCCAATATTGGCCGTCCCGTAGCGATCGTGCTTGATGGACATGTCTATTCCTATCCAACAGTTCGTTCACAGATTAACAATGGACGATCTTCCATTTCGGGCCTTGGCGGAGTACGCGCAGCAGAAGATCTTGTAAACATACTGATGTCGGGTGCACTTCCCGCACCACTTGAAATTATTGAAGAACGTACTGTTGGAGCATCACTTGGGGAGGCTTCAATTCGTGCGGGACTTTATTCTATTATGTTCGGACTGGGTGTTGTCGCTATCTTTATGATTGTTTACTACCGAACGGGAGGGGGCATTGCCGATCTGGCATTGATGTTCAACATTATCTTCATCCTTGGTATTCTGGCCGGATTCCAGGCCACACTCACATTACCGGGTATTGCTGGTATTGTATTAACTATCGGTATGGCTGTAGATGCGAACGTACTGATATTTGACCGAATACGTGAAGAATTGCGGGGAGGTAAAACACTGCGCGCTGCCATTGACAATGGTTATGCCAATGCGATGAGTGCGATTATTGACGCCAATGTTACCACATTCTTTGTGGCAGTGATCCTCTACAGCTTTGGTATGGGTCCAATCAAAGGCTTTGCCGTTACGCTGATGGCAGGTATTGTAGCTTCACTCTTTAGCGCGATTGTGATAACCCGGGTTATTGTAGATTACCTTACCCGTGAGAAAGCATCCGCAGTGAGTTTCGGTTAAAATTACAATGATTTAAGAATTTAAAAGAGGATTACATTATGAGATGGTTTGAATCTCCAAATTTTGATTTTATTAAAGCCCAGCAAAAAGCATACTTCTTTTCAGGTACGATGATTATCGTATCTATTGTGGGAATTATTGTGATGGGTCTTAATTATGGTATTGACTTCAGGGGCGGACAAGAGTTCGTTTTTGAATTTGAAGAACCGGTTGATGTAGTAGAAATACGTACTGAACTGGCTGGTCCGCTTGGCACTGTTCCTGAAATAAAGCTGTTCGGCTCCACCAGAGAAATTCTATTCCGCGTTGACAGTGAAGAAGATGTAACAGCCACAAGAGAGCTTATTCTTGAAAACTTTGCTCAGCTCTATCCGGGCAATACGGTAACTGTCCAGAAAACAGACCTCGTGGGGCCAAGATTTGCAGAAGACCTCAGGCGGGGAGCGATGTATTCTATCATTTTTGCCCTGGCAGTAGTTTTTATTTACATCTTTATCCGTTTTAAAGGGTGGTGGTTTTCAGCTGGTGCAATTGCAGCACTTGCTCACGATGTATTGATTGTACTCGGTATTTTTACAATTATGGCAGAAATTGCACCGTTTGATGTAAGTATTAATCAGGCTTTGATTGCCGCATTTCTTACCATTGTGGGGTATTCCCTGAACGATACAGTTGTTGTGTTCGACCGAATCCGGGAAAACTCGATCATCTACAAAACGATGAACTTCAAGGATATGATTAACAAAAGCCTGAACGACACTCTCAGCCGTACTGTAGTTACTTCGGTAACCACCTTGTTTGTGGTAAGTGTGCTGTTTATCTTTGGCGGGGAAGTATTGAAAGGCTTTGCATTTGCCCTTGTAATAGGAGTAATTTTAGGAACTTACAGTTCACTATTTGTTGCAAGTGCGCTTGTTGTTGAGCTTCAGAAACGAGCAACTGTAAAAGCTAAAACCAAGTAAAACCACTTAAATCACTGAAAAACAATGAGTTTTAATGTCTATGAACGCTATAACAGCGTAATCATTGAATTGAAAGGAAATGTAATGGGCGGGCCGGATGCTGTCAGCCTGAATGAAAAAATTCATGAACTGATTGAGAATGACAAAAAGAACGTAGTTGTTAATCTCGGAAAAGTAAAGTTCATGAATTCTTCAGGACTGGGCATGTTAATTGGCGCTCTCACTACCATGCGAAAGGCAGGAGGCGATCTAAGGATTGCAAACGCAAGTGATAAAATTGAAAGCCTGCTCATCGTTACAAAACTCATTACTGTTTTCAAGCACTATAAATCTGTTGATGAAGCGATTGAGTCTTACAAAGAAAAATCGTAACTATTTCTTATAACAGAGCACGAGAATGGTCAGACGGTTCAGGCTTATAAATTAGCCAGGTTTACTGAGAACTTAACAGCCGTCAGACGGAATAAACTATTTTTAACTAATTTTATTCGGAGGTGTGCTAAACACCTCCTTTTTTTTGAAATATATGGCTGTACGAATTGTTATTGGAGCCCAGTGGGGCGATGAAGGAAAAGGAAAAGTGGTAGATCTGCTAAGTGCAGATTCAGATTATGTGGTTCGTTACCAGGGGGGGGCCAATGCTGGCCACACTCTTAAATTTGATGATACAACGATCGTTCTCCATCTGATCCCTTCAGGAATGTTTAATGGCAACTCAAAATGTGTGATTGGAAACGGTGTTGTTATTGACCCGATAGCACTGGTTGAAGAACTCGAAGAAGTAGAGGCTCTCGGTGTTGATTTAAAAAATCGTCTCTTTATCAGCAGTTCTGCCCACCTGATTCTTCCTTATCACAAAGTGCTTGATAATGTAAAAGAAAAAAGCCGCGGGAGTGATGCAATCGGTACCACAGGCCGCGGAATCGGACCCGCATATGTGAGCAAAGTCTCCAGAATCGGTATCCGGATGATTGATCTGATGGACAGAGAACGTCTGGAAGAAAAAATCAGGAAGAATCTGCATGATATCAACATCGCCCTCGAAAATGTATATAATGAAGATCCAATCAACGCTGAAAAAATGATTGAAGATCTGGAGGCTTCGGTTGAAACCATAAAACCATATATATGTAACACAACTGAATTACTACATAAAGCACTTCAGAAAAATGAGGCGATACTTCTTGAAGGTGCCCAGGGAAGCCTCCTTGATGTAGATCATGGTACTTACCCTTATGTAACTTCATCATCACCTACTGCAGGGGGTGCCTGCACTGGCAGCGGAATTCCACCGTTGGCTATAACCAATGCTATGGGAATTACCAAAGCGTACTGCACAAGAGTTGGAAACGGGCCTTTTCCAACTGAACTGAATGATGAATCAGGGAAAAAACTTCGAAAAAACGGCCAGGAGTTTGGTGCTACCACGGGACGTCCCCGGAGATGCGGATGGTTGGATCTTGTTGCTCTGAATTACGCCATCCGTCTTAATGGAATGAATGAACTAACACTCACCAAACTCGATGTACTGGACGATTTTGAAACAATAAAGGTATGTACTCACTACGAGTTAAATGGTGAAGAAACGGATGTTTTCCCGGCTGATTGTGATCAACTTGATGACGTAACACCTGTATATAAATCATTTACAGGATGGAATACCTCAACCAGGAATATCTCCTCCTATGAAAATCTCCCTGAAAAAGCCAGGGAATATATTCGTTTTATAGAAGAGTTTACCGGAGTTCCTTTTAAAATTGTTTCTACCGGCCCAAAACGATCTGAGACCATTGTACGCTGAAATATTGCCATGAAAACCGATACGCGCTTTACCATTGTGTATCAAATAGAAGCCGGTGATCAGGCAAAAGCTGAGAAATTTTTGCGTAAAATCGGTACTGAGCAATCAGTAGAAATTTCATTTGAACTGGTACCCCCTGAAGCAAGAGCTTCTCTGCCCGAATTTTTTCCTGTTGAACAGTTAGGAGAGAATAAGTGGAAAGCCCGAATTTCATACCCTCTGTCTGTCGTTGGGGATGATCCCACTCAATTTTTGAACGTTCTTTTTGGAAATATTTCTCTGCTTAACGGAATTGTAATTTCAGATGTTTCTGATAATATTTTTAATACTCTTCTGAATGGGCCCTCCTTTGGTATTGAAGGAATCAGGAAATCCTGCGGCGTCAAGACTCGCGCCATCAGCAGCACTGCTTTGAAGCCGGTCGGGCTTTCGGCGGAAGAACTGGCCAATCGGGCATTTCTTTTTGCCAAAGGCGGAATTGATATTATTAAAGATGATCACGGTTTAACTAATCAGCAAAGTGCACCGTTCGGGGAACGTGTTTCACAATGTGCGATGGCTGTTCGGCGAGGAGAGCAGCATTCTGGCAAGAAAAGCCTCTATTTTCCAAACATTACAACTTCACCCCAACAACTTCTTGAGAGATTCGAAATAGCAATTGAACTGGGAGCAGACGGAGTGTTGGTTTGTCCACAGCTTACCGGGCTTGAAAGCCTGCTGTCCTTAGCATCCCTGAAAGAGATACCCTTGATGGCACATCCGGCTTTTTCTGGTTCATATATTCAGGCAAATCATGGATTTTCACCGGAATTGTATTACGGAAAAATATGGCGTGCATTTGGTGCTGATGCAGTGATTTATCCGAACACAGGAGGCAGATTTCCCTTTACTGCTGAGCAATGTCATCAGTTAAACAGACAAATATGTGGCCATTTCTGTAGCTTCAAACCGGCGTTTCCGGTGCCGGGAGGTGGTATTAAGCTGGAGACAGTTGAAGGATGGATGGACAGCTACGGAAACGATATCATATTTTTAATTGGTGGCAGCCTCTATAACCAAACAAGTGGAATTGAAAGTGCCGCAAGAGAATTCCAACAATTATTGGAAAGTTATGAAAAGTAAATCAAAAGTAATCAAATCAGACGGTTTCAAGTGGAAAGGTGTCGAGAGAAAGGATTACAAAACAGACACTCAAAACTTTAAGGATATTCAAAGAAATTCTTTGCTGGGAGATGATATACCGGAACTTAACTTTCAAACCCGCTATTTTGAAATTCAACCGGGTGGTTATTCTTCACTTGAAATTCACCACCATCCGCACAGTGTAGTAATTATCCGGGGTGAAGGAACTCTGATTCTTGAAAACAATATTCATGAACTTGAAGTTCAGGATGTGATTTACATTGCACCAAACACGATACATCAATTTCATGCTGATAAAAGCAAACCGCTTGGATTTATTTGTGTGGTAGACCGATACCGCGACCGGCCGGTAATTCCCGATGATGAAACTATCCGTCAAAGAATTACGTCCCCCGATGTTTTAAAGAAAATTCAAAAATAGTGTTGAAAAGGAGCTGTAAAACGTTTTATATTTTAAGTCTTGGCTGTGACGCACAGTTTGATGTAATATATTGATTTGCGGGAATAGCTCAGTGGTAGAGCACCACCTTGCCAAGGTGGGGGTCGGGGGTTCGAATCCCCTTTCCCGCTCAAGAAAAAAGCCCTTTATAAAATGTGAAGGGCTTTTTTTGTGAAAAAAAATAATTCTAAACCTTTTTCTGTAACAGGTATTATTTAAAGAGTTGAGACATTTTTAAAAAAATATCAACTCCTGTTTCAAATTCTGTTTCATCTCAGTCAGGGTCTTTTTT
>SLGL01000040.1 GCA_007123785.1 Balneolaceae bacterium | reverse complement strand
CGATGCGGTAAACCGCCTGTATCAATTTAGCGAGCACCAAAAATATACCAGTCTTTCCGGAGGAATGGTTTTTGTTTCTGATGGCTCGGAAATTAAAAAAAGAGAGTGGAGATATTTAAGATTTTAATCAGCGGTTTTCAAATCAGAAAGTGCATCTTTCACTTCCTGCGGAGGCCGGATAGGCCTTCCGTTTTGCATAAATACAGCCGTTACTTTTCCTTTTAGTGCCAGCTCATCCTCCGGAAGTTTGTAGATGTCCTGGTAAAAAATAAATCGAACATTTCCTTGCTGTTCAACACGCACACGCACCACAAATTGGTCATCGCCCATTAAAGCTCTTTTATACTCAAGCTCTGTTTTGTGCACCACCGCGTCAGTGCCCTTTTCATGCAGCTCGTTAAAATTCAGCCCAATATGTTTCAAAAATTCATGGCGGGCATGCTCCAGATAGTTTTGATAAACGGCATTATTTACCAAACCCTGTGTGTCCAGCTCGTAATCACGCACTGTGAATTCAAGCTCAAAATTGTAATTTTTATCTCGCATTCTTTTCAGTTTATTGATTGAATTGATCAGCATCCGCTCAAATATAGTAGAATCATTCTTCAACAAAAGCAGAAAAATAATGTTCAAATTTTTTCCTTTTCTCTTTATCATTTTTTTACTGTTGAACTGTGAAACAGACCCGCTGCTCCTTCATGATAAAACCATCGTACTTGATCCCGGACACGGCGGCACTGCCGATTCCGATCAGTATCGTGTTGGTCCAACAGGTGAACGGGAAGAGTGGATCAATCTGCGTGTAGCATTGAAACTTCAGACTCTTTTGGAAGAGAGCGGTGCCACTGTTATTATGACCCGCACAGAAGATACTCATGTTGAACTGGCTGACCGTGCACAGCTTGCTCTGGATCATGATGCGCACCTATTTCTCTCCATTCATCACAATGCCATTGCCGATACCACTGCAAACTTTCCTATCATCTATTTTCACGGGTATGCCAGTGAGAACCTCGCCGGTGTGCAGCTTGCTAAGAGCGTGGCCTCTCATCTGCGCAAAGACCTGTTTGGCGATGAAGGGCCGGCTGTTTTGGCATCCGATCACACCATTTTTCCAACTGCAGGAACCGCTGTTCTGCGCCACTCATACGGGATTCCCGGAGTAATCTCTGAAGCCTCTTTTTTTACAAATCCGGGTGAGGAAGAGCGCCTTAAAAATCCTGATTACAATCAGCTTGAGGCGGAGTCTCTTTATCGTGCCATATTAAGCTACTTTGAGGAGGAGGCCCTTCCGGTGTATGAAAAAAACAGCCTTACAGAGCTGCCGCCTTTTGAGGTCTTTCGTGCAGCGGAGAGAATGTCACCCGAAGGCCTCCGCTGGAAAGAATATTTTAAAAAAGCTCAAAACCTGCTCGAATCTGATGATCCGGAGGATTGGGAAAAATCATATAAATTGGCTTCCCAAAGCGTCAGGGCATTCGCTGATTCGTACCATGCCAGAGATGCTCATCTGCTTCGGGCAGAGGCACTCGAACGTTTAAACCGAACCGAAGAGGCAGCAATCGCACGGCAAAGGGCAGAAGAATTTTATGTAAAGATGGATTAGTGTCGAGTCAAGCAACTAATTCTGTCCAATAAAGCAGGGCAACACTATTTCAGAAGTGGATAGGGCTAACCCGCATTTCTCACACTAAAATTATTTGAAAACGATATGCACCTAATTGTTATCAACTTATAATTCAATATAAACTTTTTTAAAAAAACACCCTGTCAAACGCTGCGAAATGCGGGCTAAAACAATCTGTAACTGGTAACCTGAAATTTCGTAAGAAATCCGATGTTTTATCATTGACACGGTATCAGGCTGATTTACTTTTAATCTTCTAAAAGTCGTGTCGAATCATCGCTCCATATTCAAAATCAAACAGTGTGAGGCGGCGGAGGTTGTAAATGCTCATCCAGTAATTGCGGAGAGACTGGATGTAGTTTCGCAGGGCTGCATCTCGTTCGTTTTGGGCTATAAATAGGTTGGTGATGTCGATCTGGCCGATACGGTACCGGTTCCGGGCAACAGCATAACGCCGATCGGCTATCTGGTCGGAAAGTTCGGCCAGGGTTACCTGCTCCCGCAGCTGCCGGAATTCTGCCACCATATTCTGAACCGTGAGATCAAATTGTGCTTGCTCAAAAGCAATGTCATCAGCCACCTGTCGCTGGGTGTTTCTGGCAAAATTGATTTCCGCACGGTTTTTGCCCCAATTAAAAATCGGGACCTGGAAATTAAGGGTTACAAATTGCTGGTTAAGCGGTTCCTGGTACAGATCGGAAAAGTTTTCAGAGGTCTGGTTCAACCCGAAATTGGCCTGTATAGTAGCTGAAAAAGAGCTCTGTTTTTGTGCCATATCCAGGTTGCGTTCAGCTTCGAGTGTTTGAAGATCAAAATCAAGAGAGGTGCTGTTATTTCGCCGGGCCATCTCAAGGGCCGTCTCTTCATCCACAAAAAAATCAGGCATTTCGTCCGGAACCTCCACATCAATCGGAGCGCCGGGATCGAGACCCAGAAGCAGCCTGAAGTTGTTGATCTGCTGGTCGTAATTGATCTGTGCCTGAGTGAGTGACGATTCGGCATTGCGTAACTGTAACTCCGACTGAAGAAGGTCATTTTCTGCGATATTGCCAACATTGTACCGGCCTTGTGAAATGTTGTAGATGGAGTCGTTCACCGCTACATTGAACTCTGCAATATCTAGGTTAATCTTGGAAAGCAGCACATCAAAATATCGCTGGGTTACGGTAAAGGAGAGGTCTTCCATCGCTTCCACATATTGCTTCTGGGCAATCTGAAGCTGGAGTGGCTCCATTCGGTTTCTCCATCTCAAATCGTTGTATTGGAAAATTGGCTGGCTGTAGCCAACAACAAGCGGAGTTGAACTCCAGAGATAGGTATTCTCATCTGCAAATATACCAAGTCGTGTAATTCCTGTAGAAAGTGACAAGTTCCCGCCGGTATGCATAATAGGCTGACTGACTGATAGACCGATGGAGGCGTTCGACTGCTGCGTATAGATAAGTGAGGTTGTACCATCGGGATTAAAATTCTCGCGGAATGCGCGCCGGTAGTTTGGGGCATCTCCCGACAAAGTTAAACCTGGAAAAAGGTCGGCCCTGTACGATTTGTATCGCCATTCACTGGCGAGAAGAGAGTAACGGGCTGAACGTGAAAGCGGACTGAGTTCAATCGCCAGGTCGATAGTTTCGCGGAGAGTCATCGTATAGATTTCCTCCGTTTCCTGGGCAAAAACGTTTTGCATACCCGGCATTGTAATCAACAAAAAAAGAAGCAGGCAGAAAGTTTGTCTTTTCCTCATGATGGATGATGTCATTCAGAAATTTGAGTTATGGATTTATGGTTTGTAAAAATTGTTTACAGGGTTAAGAATTTTGTATGTAACAACCTGAATAAGTTAATCCGCAGTAGTTACTCACAGAATTTGATTCGTTAACTTAATGCTCAATTACAATACTCCCCTTATTCATGTCTGAGTGCGGTAACCGGTTCCTGTTCCGCAGCTCTCTTGGCCGGGAAAAAACCAAATATAACACCAATAACTGTGGCAACTCCAAAAGAGATCAGGATGGATCCAAGTGTGACAATAGAGGTAATCCCGGCAGTAATTTCGATGATGTAGCTAAAACCGATTCCAAGAACAATTCCAACAAATCCACCCGTAACACTGATAGCAAGTGCTTCGGTTAAAAACTGAAGCTGTATATCCTGCCGTTTCGCTCCAACGGCTCTCCTCACACCGATTTCACGGTATCGTTCAACCACAGAAGCCAGCATGATATTCATGATACCGATACCACCTACCAGTAGTGATATGGAGGCGATAGATGCCAATACAATATTAAAAATTCGTTTAGTGCGCTGTTCCTGCTGCAAAAGAAGTTCCGGTACGATAATCTCGAAATCTACGACCTGATTATGTCTGCGTTCCAGCATCCGGGAGATAATTTCTGCAACCGTAACACTGTATGAATTGTCCGAAACCTGCACAATCGCACGGTTAAGCTGGTGATAATTTTCATCTCTTGGCCTTACGGTTGTCCCGCTGCTCCCTGACTGCTGCGCCTGTTCGGCCTGGATGTCCCGGTGGGTTATTACGGCACGGTTTCCATAGCGCAGTAAAATGCTTTCTGCGGGTACAAAGATATCCATGTTAAAGTCACGAATTCCGAGGTTTTCAATCTGGCTGGAAGTAAGCTGCCGTTCCTGCAAAACCCCCACAACCGTGAACCATACATTGCCCGCTTTGATTTTTTTACCGAGGGGATCTTCTCCGGCAAAAAAACGAGTTCGGATTCCATACCCGATAATAGCTGCTGGCATGGCTTCCTGAAAGTGTATTGATGTGAAATTACTTCCTGAAATAATTTCAAAGTTATTGATTTCGAAATAGTCACTGTTCACACCGACCAGTTTTCCGGATCGCATTTGACCTGAACGAATAAGCTGAGTATCGTAAATAATTTCGGGCGAAACGGAGTGAACATGGGGAATTAAACGCTGAATGCTGTACAAATCTTCAAGCGTAAGGCCCGGTGAATATCTCCTTTGGGAGTACAGCTCTTCCTCTTCATCATCCACTTCTCCCTCTCTCTGTTCAATTATGGGCTGAATGATCACATTGTTGGTACCGAGGAGCTGCATGTTTGCAAGTATCTCCTGTTGGGCACCGCTTCCGATGGCGAGCATCGCTATTACAGAGGCCACTCCAAAAATAATCCCCAGAGAGGTAAGCAGGGAACGAAGCTTATTCTGTTTAATCGCCTCTATAGCAATATCCAGATTATAAAGAAATATATGAATCATAGTCCGCTTTCGAATGAATAATCAGATTCAGGGAATAAGAATTTATCGCTCTCTATTTCTTTGTTCACGATTACGGCAATTCAACAATTTCAATTTCCTGCTCCGGTGTCTCTTCCGGTTCCTGCTCATCCAGGTATTGGTCAAGCACATCATCCGGCAACATATTTTTTCTCATTCCAGAGGTATCGGGCGGCATTGAAATGAGTACCTGATCATCGGGGGTAAGCCCTTCCAGGATTACTACATCATTATCGTTGGCGGCTCCCATCACTATTTGCTGCATCACTGTCTGAATACCATCCCGCTTAAAGACAAAATGGTTCGAATCATACGCATGCACCGCCTCAAGCGGTATAAAAAGTGCATTTTCAATGGTTTCGATCAAAATGTCGTTACTGGTGGTCATAGCCGGACGAAGAGTGGTGTCCGATTCATTGATCTCAATTTTCACCTCAAATACTTTTGAGTGGGAATTCGGGCGCTGTTCCCCGATGTTGGCAACCGTAGTTACAACGCCCGTCAGCTCTTTATCACGGACCGCATCCAGGCCGATCTGAACTGTCTGGCCGGTCCTGATTTTTTGAATATCTACTTCGTTCACATAGGTTAGCGACTCCATTGCGCTGAAATCGGGCAGCTCGGCAACAACCGGATCAAACGCATTAATGGTACTGCCGGTTGTTGTTTTTCGCCCCTGCCAGTTTCGGGTATAAACTACCATTCCGTTCTCAGGAGCAAGAATAGTAAACCCGTTCATTACCCGCATGATTCGTTCCAGATTATTGCGTTCCTGAGTGAGTGTGGCTTCAATTTCCCTCAAACTCGCTTCAGACTGAAGCACTCTCGTTCTGTAATTTTGTTTCTCCTGGGCAAGCTGCCGTTCGGTTCGTTCCAGTTCAATCTGCGTTTGACGCTGAACAGCCGGAGATTCATACACCGACTGCTCTACTGCAATCTGGCGTTCTTCGAGCTGGAAGCTGAGATTCTCAAGATTATCGCGTGCCTGGGTAAGTGTGAGAGAACTGTCTAACTGGGCCTGTTCAAACTGGGATTCCGCACGCTGCACTTCAAGCTGAGCATTTTGCAAGCGGGTCATCACCTCTGAGCGATCCAGTTCTGCCACAGGATCGCCCTTTTGAACAATGGTTCCCTCGGGCACAAGATTTTGAATGGTCAGGTTCCAGATCTGAATGTCACGTGCACCCTGTGGGCCTCTGATCTGAATGGAATTTTTGGCACGAAGTTCGCCGGTTGTCGTAACGGTTACTTTAAAATCACCTTCTTTCGGACTGACAAAAATGTCGAGCTGCTCCCCTGAATCCTTTCCTAAAAAAGACCAAACTGCAATCAGAAAGCCTATAGAGAGAACAGTATATATTATTTTTCTGCTCATGGATAGATTATTTTTTTACATTCCCTGATTGATCCGCTTAATTGAAAACCTTTAATAAGGAATAAAATTACTTCTCTTGCCAAGATTTTTACAGACACTCTTGCTTATCCCATAAAGGAATGCATCAGAGACTGAATAGATTTACTTACCCGATTGTAAATCCTATTATTATAATAACTGAAAGCACATTATAATTAAATTCTTGAATAAACAGAAGTTAATTTTAAATAAAAATGAAAAAATTTTTTGCCTGGCTACGGTGACAGATGAACTCCCAGCCCTTTCGGACCCACCCCAGCCTTCTCAATAGTGTTGCCCGCTTTTGGGCAAAATTAGTGGCTCGAAATGACAATCAGAACAGGCAAATTAAGCCAGAAAGAAAATTATCAGATTGGCAAAAAAGCCAATAAAGAGGGT
>SLGL01000124.1 GCA_007123785.1 Balneolaceae bacterium | reverse complement strand
TGTTTACAAAGTGTCAACGATGTTATGCTACAGAATGTGTCAACTATGTCCTGCTATTTATCAATGAATCGTTAACGAATCAGATTTGGAAAGAAGTTAGAAATCTTCCGGAGAGAAAGCGTACAATATTCACACTCTATCGCAAACACGGCCTATCGTATAAGGAAATAGCAGAAGTGATGGGAATTACACGAAAAACTGTTGAAAATCAAATGGGAAGAGCTCTGTTCTATTTACGGGAAAGATTGCAAAAGGTCTATTTATTGGATTAGTCAGATCGTGTTAAAGTCTTTGGAATCTTTTCAAATTCATTTGACAAATACCTCATCTATCCAAAACGTTTCGTAAAGAAACCTGATCCCAAGGCTAAACCAATAGAGGCTGTTGTTTTATAATTTATAGTCACATTTTGAGAAATAGAAACCTTACACTTTACACTAACCCGGATATCACTTCGCTCCGCTTCGTTGCGTTCCCAATGTCATTGCAACATTCAGCGGAAATTGAATTTTCTAATTTTAGCAGACGGCCGACCTATAACACTTGGGTTATATACTTTTTCACGTATCCTTACTGCCTCCGGGTTTTTCCTTTGCCGGGTTCGGTGACAACGAACGGCCGGGCTGCCTGTCACGTGATTTCTTCAATTTCAGGGGCAAGTCTAAAAAATCGATGGGAATTTCCTCTGGGTCAGCGTGGACATGGACATCGGCGGCGGTCATTTTTGAGGAGGGGTTATTACGGCTGGGATTATCGCGATTGTGAATGGCTTCTTCGGTAGCTGTGCGAGCTATGCGGCTGGCAAGGATGCCATCATGTGCGGTGGGCATATCGCCGGGTTTCCCGCTTGCCAAAGCTTTGGCAAACTCTCTGTACATACCGGCAAAGCTTTTCTCAGGATGCCATGGAAGGTACTGTGTGCCGTGTGAGTTTCGCAACTCGAAGGAGTGCTCTTCTCGATTATACCGTATTACGCCATCCGTACCAATCAATTCATACTGGAAATGTGTCCGCGGATCCCGGGAGGTAGCATTGTAGGAAAAACTCACTTCAACCTTTGTATGTGCTCCGCAGTCGTGCCCCATATGCAGATATACGTGATCCGGGGCTTCGTAGGTGTCCAGCCAGACTCCGATGCCATGCTGCCACTCCACTTCAGATTCGAGCCACCATCGAGCCAGATCTATCTGGTGAACACCACAATCCACAAGCGGGCCGCCTTCATCCATACGTCCCTTTCTTAAGGCAGTATCCACCTGCTCACCGTCCTCATTTATCTCCCATTTTCCATGCAGATGCCAGTTATAGATGAGACGAAGCAAACGCACTTCACCGATTGCCCGTTCCCGGAGAAGCCTGTGGATGTCGATGGAACTTTGGGAGAAACGATAATTAAATCCGATAAAAAATTGCAATTCTGCATCATTCATGACCTTCTCCATCTCAAGCATATCCTTTTCGGTCATAGCCAGTGGTTTTTCGCATAAAACGTGCTTTTTCGCTTTGGCAGCATCCAGCACGTTTTTGTGGTGAACCGGTGCCGGGGTGCAAATAACAACGGCGTCGATATCGGAGGAGTAAAATTCCTCCTCTGTTTTATATGCATGCGGCACTGAAAAGTGCTGCTGCAACTCTACAGCACGCTCGAAGTTGCGATCATAAAGTGCGTAGATTTGAAGCTCTGGTACCTGTTTGATCGCGGGTAAATGCCCCTGCTCAGCGATCATTCCGCAACCGATTAACCCGATTTTTAACATATTAATACCATAACTCCCATTAAATCAATGAAATCAGTCTGAAATTCAACCTGTTGGATAATTTTCGTTCCACTTAAAATACAAGGTCTTCTATATCACGTCTATAATAACAAAATAGCTGAATGCCTGCAAAATGGTAGAAAGTAACGAATAGCTTCTGCTTATGCATGACGGTCAAAGGTTCAGCATATCACGCAGCCTGAAACAGAGTATCTGAAATTGCCGGGTCGTTGTATTAACCAGGCCAATTGACTGTATATTTTTTTGATGTACAGATAGATCTTTCAGAAAAAAATCTGTCATCTGCCTGCCAAACCTTCTATCTTCGTAAATAAGGCAGGATCACTTCCATATATTTTAATCATCATCACTCAAAAACTTGAATAAAACACTTCAAATTTTAAAAAAACTTTACCCGCTTGCTCTGGATCTTCAAGACCTGGCACCCTGGCAGTGGATGTATGAAACAGATTTATTTGGCGTGAAGTCCCCGGATTCAGAAACCCTGTATTTTACGAGTATCATGGGTTCGGCCGGGCAATTTAATGCCATTTCCATTTATGAAGGCGTAAATGCGGCAGAACAAATTTTGTGGATACAGGGACAACAAGAAGAAGCCATGCCGGATGATATTCTTCTGATTCCTCATTTGATGGTATCGTTTGATAATCGGTAGCTTTTACAGCCGGATGAACACCAGCGAATCAAAGAGCTGGGCTATATGATGAGCGAGAGAAAACAGTGGCCGGTTTTTCAACAGTTGATTCCAGGCCATCCGCATATGTTCCCAGAACTGCCCAGGCTAAATGATTTAATTCCGGTACTGGAACAAACCCTGAATATCGTCCGGCGTAGCCAAGATGAAGAATTTGCATTCATAGAAACAACCCGAAGGGGTCTTCCAGCTGTTGATGAAGCCCTGACAAGCCTGATGAATTTTACGGGGTAGTCTTTTATAAATACCTGGCACGTTTTTCACGTGGTAAAACCCTGTTTGGAAATAATCTGATACATTTTCAAAAATGAAATAGCCATGACTGTTAACGAAACCGAAAAGAAACTGGAATTCTTCGATAAATTGCTCTCGAAGAATCCGGAGCTGCAGAATCAGTTTGAGCAATTTATGAGTGAATCCGCTAATTCTGAAGGAAACCCATGCAATGCTGACAGCGGGAAATATATTCCTGAAACAGTTCACAGTTTTATCAAGGAACTGGAAACCCTGAATTTCAGTGAGCCGGACTGGGAGATGTACACGCCCCGTCACAGCGGCTACATTCCTGAATATGAGGCCTTGGAGCACCTGGCCGAAGATATGATTGCTGCAATGTTTGAACTATTTAAAGATCATATATTCGGGTTGTTTTCCCAGGCAAAGTTTGATCTTGGCCTGCTTTCACTTCCTGCCACCTATGACGCCTGCATGAAAGCCGAAATTTCGGATGATTACGATACGCTTTATGACCATCACGAATATCTGTTGGAAGATTTGCGTGTGTTACAAACAGATGTAATCATGGAAATTGAAAAAATGGTTCTTCCGGGGCGGCAGGTCCGTTGTTTCTTTCACGGGCTTTTTGAACATTTTCAATCCGGCTACAGCGAAAACGCTGAATTTCTTCGGTTTTTTGAACCACTGATGATCAGTCTGATTGGAGAAGAAGAAACTGCAAAATATGTTGAGCAACAGATCAACGACCGGAATATTCCCCGGCACTTCATGCCGCAAACGGCTACAGAACTGTACCGGGTATCGGGCAATACGGTGAAATGGACCGAACAGGCCGAACAGCTTTGTGAAAAAGATGTGACAGTTGCCCGAAACCTTCTCGTGTATTATGCCGGTCATGATTACGAAGAGTATATTCGCATTTCAAAAAAATTATGGAATGCAGGCCTGTTTAAAAGAGAGCTGAGTGAATTTATCTTTCAGAATATCCGTCATGAGAGTCACCCTGAGTTTTATAAAAATGTACTCCGCTGGCTAACATCCACACAAAGAAAGGTCTCTTATTACAATTTGCTTCGGGATTTGATGCATCCGGTTGAGAAAAATGATTTTATCCTGCAACATAAAGAGGATCATCTTTTTTACACCAGTATGCTCGAAACTGAAGGGCGGTTTGCTGATATCCTTCAGTTTATTCATCAACAAGTTAAATCGTATAGCTTCAACAAAATGATTTCAAAAATTCTTGAACCCTACCCGGAGGAGAGCTTTGCTCTTTTGAAGCGTAAGGTACTGAATACCGCCGAAACCGAGAGGGGCAGAAATGTATATCAGAGAATCGTTGAATGGCTGCGCATAGCACAAAAGATCAAAGGCATGAACGGCCCGGTCCAAAAATTGGCATTCCAACTATACGACTGGCAGCCAAGGCTCCCGGCATTAAGAGATGAGCTGAAAAAAGCGGGCTTTATGAAGCATTGAAATTTTGTTTTGCTGAATAATTGATAGTAACTCAACTAATCAGCAAATCAATAAATGCGAAATTGAAACATCTCATGCAGGCACGCACATCTCTATAAAAAGCAGAATTTGATTTGACCTGGAATGAGTATTTTCATTATTTGATTTAAGTCTGAATCAAAAATGTAGAAGTACTGAATTCATGCCAAAATAAGACTGATGATCAGCAAATAAATAGATTCACTTGAATGACCAGACCCGATTCCACCGATGCCATTAACGACCCTAACCAGCTTCCGATTTTTAATCGTGAAGCAATGATTCTGGCTGAAGGTTACCGATGCCTTGCTGCTTTCAAAATCAGGGAGGCTGAACAGTACTTTAATGATGTACTGGATCGGAAGGGGGCTGATCCGGATACAATTGAAAAGGAAGAGGCACGTCGCGCGCTCGAAGTATGTAAAGACTGGCAGCCGCTGGTTTTGCAGAACAATCAAGGAAAACCTTCTTTTCTGGGTCACAGCGACGAGATTTATAAAAAGTTCAGTGATTACGATTTTGCAAATTTATCTGGTATCCGGCAGTTTCAAAACGCTCTGCACCGGGCCATGACAAACCGGATGCTTGAAACCGGCCATTTCTATATTGATAAGGAGAACAAAACCTCAGCCGACTTGTTAATGGAGCTGGGCCGTTATGAAAAAGCTGAAGAGCTGGTGTTACTACAGATGGAGCGGGATCCGGAGGACAACCACCTCTACTATTGTCTTGCAGAAATTCAATGGAAGAACTACAAACAGGGTGAAGCAAAGAAGAATTATGCGCGGGGGCTTCTATACGATCCCTGCAGGTTGCCTTACGGCAGGTTGGTGTATAAAAAACTCTCCGATCTTATAGATACCGAAGGCCCCGAAATGGCTCCTGCGTTCGGCTGGGTTAGAGGCATCCTGCCATTGGTGTACCTGCGGAATGATTTGGATTGTTGCAGTAACCAACACAGACACGCAGTGGATTGCTACCGGTTGTTGTGGTCGGCCGATAAGGCCCTGCAGAAACGCAATATGGATGCCTGTATTGAATACCGAAAAGAGTTGAAAGCCAAAGCACCGTCATTATACGATGAGTATTTTTCTCTTTTGGAGAACGGGTAGTGTTGTGTTAATTGTAAAAAACTGAGTTTGATTGTTCATTCATGAATGTAAAAGTCCACCTTAAAAAAGGGGGATGTTCATCAGAATTAAGAAAAATCGATAGAGCCCCCTCTAAACCCTGTCATTACCTATGTAATACACATATTTAAATTAAATTTATTGTAGCACAACGCTTTAAGGTGTTAAGGCCGGAAATCTTCAACGTTTTTACCTTTTCCACTAAGAAAAAATTCTTAAGAATAAGATTTCTATCACTTTGTGAGAATAAAAATCTAAATTTCGGGGGAACTCCTATGAGATGAACATTAAACCTATACTGTTCACTTATGATTCTGCCGGAATGATACAATCCTGTAAACCGTTACCTGTACAAGCAATTGAAATACAATCTGTTATGAATTTTCAGACATCAGTTTATAACTCATAATTCAGATAATAATAATCTCAAGAAACCCTTATCAATTATATGGACAGTAAAGTAGCGCTATTGGGCTGGAGCCTGCCTGCGATAGAGAGTATGCAAAAAGTGAACAAACCTTTCGTGGTTGTCAGTTTTCCCGAATTTGAACAATCCGCCAAAGAAAATGACATACCATTTGTCGGGTGGAATTTCAAAGAGTGGAGTGAACAATCGAACAGTTTACAACTCAAAGAATTACTCGATGAGCATAGCGTAGATTATGCGGTGCCGCTCTATGAAGAGACGGTTGAATGGGCAGGTGCTCTGAATTCTATTTTTCAGGATGACCCCCGATTGCTAAACCGGGCTTATCTGTTTCGGAATAAAGCCATTATGAAACGTAAAGCACTGCTTGCCGGTTTACGTGTGGGCCTTTTTGAAGAGGTCTACAACAAACAGGGTGTTCATGATTTTATGGATCGGCTTAATGAAGCCAACTTGCAGCTTGATGGTGAAGAGGATGCATGGGTTCACATGAAACCATTTAGCGCTGCCGGAACCGTAGGACATAAGCTGCTGCGCAGTAAAAAAGATGTTGATGGGAAAGTAATTGACAAAGACTTTCCCTGCATGGTGGAGAGCCATTTGCCGGGTAAAGAGTTCTCCTGCGAAGCATTTATACACGATGGTAAAATCCGTTTTTTAAACATTACCGAATATGTGAAACTGGGTTATTCCAATTTTGTGCCGGCAAGCCCTGAACTGGAAAAAAAACGCCCCGTGATTCGGGATGCCATGGAGCGGCTTGTAAAATCGTTTGGCATCAAAAACGGAATGATTCATCCAGAATGGTTTCTTACCGAAGATGATACACTCAGTTTTGGTGAAGTGGCCTGTAGAATTCCCGGTGGCCATATTTTTGAACTGATCGAAAAAGCCCATGGATTTGATCCCACACTGGGTCTTGTACTTTGCAGTGATCCT
>SLGL01000145.1 GCA_007123785.1 Balneolaceae bacterium | reverse complement strand
CAGGAAACGATATGATACCCCTCAATTTCTGCAACATATAAATCTTCTGCCCGAACACAGTTTTTTACAGCTTCCTGATCTCGCTGAAGGTTTTTATGGTTGCTGAGACTATCTAAATCAAAAACAAATATATAAATCGTCTCTCCAAATTCAGGTTGTTTGTATTCAAACAAAGGTGTTTGAAAATTTTCGAGAAAATCGGCCATCACAATACCAGCGAATTCAGCACCTTTAATCTCGGGAATACTCATATCCATTCCATAATGGTCAAGAAGGTACCCTTCAGCTTCATGAGTTGAATGAGTCGCAAAATGTGGTTCAATGATTGTTCCTCCTGTAGATAGATAATGTTGTGCGGTCATATTTTCGACAACAAACTCCACCGGATCAGACGGAAGCGGACTGGCTTGGTCAAGAAGCTGAAGAATAACAAGTGAGATAAACAGAAGTACAGCTGCTGCTGCAAGGTAACGGATGCTGTTTGTTGCATGCTTTTGGATCGAAAAGGGAGAAGAAGGCCTGTCTTTCAGTTCCTCATTTAGAACTTCAAAATTTTGTTCTTTTTCATTCTTAATTTCATTTAAAGTTTCAAGCTGCATCACTTTTTTCAACACTGTTCTCTTAAGATGTTCAGGTGCTTTTTTTCTTGGGCATCGTTTAGAGATAATGAGTTTTACCTTTTTGGCATTTTCATATTCCCTCCTTACATCGGAGTGTTCTTTGATATACTCAAAAAAAGCACGTTTTTCAGCCCTGGTCGCTTCGTTATCGACAACTGCGGAAAGAATGGATAGCGCCTGTTTTCGGGTAAGAGACTTCATGAGTACATTATCTATCAGATTACAGCATTGCGGATAAGAATGAAAACGGACTCATTCACATCATTAACAAATTGATCTATTCCATCATTCAAAGAATTTAAAAAATAATTTTTCATTCTCATGACAAATCAATACTAAGATTATCTGCAAGGTAAAGTGAATTCATCAGTGAAAATATGTTACACCACGAGGTGTGCATGTTCATGTTAACTTAAATTCCTATAAAGATGAAAGTTCTTTACAGTCGAGTAACCAAGGGGAGATTCACCCAAGGCTCTCGCAGAACCGTACGTGATAGTCTCCCATCACACGGCTCTTGCAGGGAGGAAACAAACCGTTTTAAGTTCAGTTAATGCGCTGTTACAGTGCTGGAACAAATGACAAGGTAAACAGCAGCAGTCATCAGGGGCAGGATGTGGTTGTGCGAGCAGCAAGGCAGTGCGTGAACCTGAGGGGGTCATGTGGACAGAGCGTGTCGGAGCTGACCATAGTAGTGATGAGAGCAGGGAAGCTTAAACCGGCAGAAGCGAAGGGCATTACTATACAGAGCGTTTCTACGAATTTAATCTTAACTGAATTGATAAGCACTCTTCACCATAAAGTTGGAGCAATCGGACAATCCCGGCATGGGCTGATCGACCCGACAAAAAATACCGTTCGAGTGATATAATTTAACGAGGTAAATATTCTATTTATACCGGTTATAAGCTGAAATCAGCGTTTAGCTGAAAACATCTTTAATTTTTGAGAAGAAACTCTTTTCACGTTTTTTGGCACTTGCAGGGTCAAAGTGTTCCTCACCACGAATGGCTTCAATGTGTTTTCTCTCTTCTGTTGTCAGATCTTTTGGAATATACACATTCATTTTTATAAACTGATCGCCCACTCCGCTATTATTTAGCCCTCTAATACCGCGCTCTTTCATTCTGAGCAGTTTACCCGGCTGGGTTCCCGGTTCAATTTTTACTTTGGCTTTCCCTTTGAGTGTAGGCACCTGCACTTCGGTTCCCAAAATCGCATCGGGAATGCTCACCAATAAATCGTAATAGATATCATTGCCATCCCTTTCAAAATGTTCATGCTCTTTCTCTTCAATGAGCACTATAAGGTCACCGGGTTCGCCGCCGCGAATGCCCGCATTACCCTGCCTGCGCAGAGTGATATAATTGCCATTAGCAACACCGGAAGGAATATTCACCTTGATCTTGTCTTCGCTTCTGTAACGGCCTTCTCCGCCGCATTTTGAACATTTATTGCGAATGATTCGCCCCTCGCCACCACAATTGTGACATGGCTGAACATTTACAAACTGTCCGAACATGGTTCGTGATACCTGGCGAACCTCACCCATTCCGTTACAGGTGGAACAGGTTTCATAATCGGAGTCGGTTTCGGCACCAGAACCATTACAGGAGTCACACTTCACCTGTTTTTTTACTTTCAGGGTTTTTTCAACTCCTTCGGCAATTTCTTCAAGGGTAAGTGCAACCCGAAGCTTCATATCAGAGCCGGGCCGGCCGGTTCCCCGTCGTCTGCGGCTGCGGCTTTGGGAACGCCCTCCGAATGCATCTCCTCCAAAAATGTCACTTCCGAAAATATCACTGAAGTGGCTGAATATATCTTCGAAATTGGCATTGCCAAAATCTGAACTCCCGCCGAAACCACCTCCGTTCACACCAGAATGTCCAAACTGATCGTAGCGCTGGCGTTTTTGAGGATCGCGCAACACATCGTATGCCTCAGATGCTTCTTTAAACTTTTTTTCGGCATCGTCATCCCCTTTATTCCGGTCGGGATGATACTTCATCGCCAATTTTCTGTATGCTTTCTTTAATTCGGCTTCTGAGGCGTTCTTATCAACACCTAATACGTTGTAGTAGTCTCGTTTAGACATAAAACTGATTATTCACTTACAATTACTTTCGCGTGGCGCAAGGTTTTGTCTCCCATTTTGTAGCCATTTTCCACAACCTTAAGAACTGTTCCGCTTTCAATATTATCATCCCCGGCTTTTTGGCTCAAAAGTGCATCGTGAAGGTTTACATCAAACGGAACACCGGCCTGATCAATACGGGTAACACCATACTTTTTAAGAACATTGTCAAATTTATTTGCCACCATTTTGATGCCATCCAGGTAAACTGCTCCGGCTTCATCATTTTTCATGGCATCCAGCGTACGCATCAGATCGTCACTCACAGGCAGAAAGTCCTGTACGGCTGTCTCCTTTGCTGCTTGATAAATATGTTCACGGTCTCTCTGCAAACGTTTGCGCATATTATCCATTTCCGCGGCTTTACGGAGCTGGGTATCTCTTACTTGCTTCAGTTCCTCTTCAAGTTCCTGGATTTTTACTTGCTGATCTTCAATAAGTTGATCTAATTCTTGTTCTGTTTCGATACGTTCGTTTTCTCCGGTTTCTTGTTCGTCGGTTTCTGTAATCTCATCTTCATGAAGATTGAGGTCTTCACTGGTTTCGCTTCTTTTTTCCTTTTCCTGTTTCACAATTATGCAAATTTGTTTCTTCTTATTATGGTTACTTCACAATTAGTATTGTGCCAACTATAATAGTGTGGAAGAGTCATCGGACCAGTCGATCCGGGATCATACCAATTGGTTTATTTTTCGAATAACTCATACGTTGACTTTCACGTCGTTTTATCTTTGACACGGGATAACTTCTAATGAAACATTGTCGATTTTATTATTTAGCTCAACACGAATTTTTAACATTTTAAGCAAATAACATGCCATAAACCCTGTCCCTAACTGAATGTGACAATCTTTCGCCGTTCCTGTTTACTGTTCGTGAAAAAATTCAATAAGATTTCCGTCAGGGTCAGATGCAAATACAAACCGGCCTTTTTTCCGGTTGGCAGGTCCGCTCAAAATTGTTACTTCCTGATTCCTGAGATACGATGCCATTTCATCGACCTGTTCAGCAGATTCGAGGTAAAAACCAATATGGTCTACCCGAAAATCTCTTGAATTTGGATCGTAACTTGTTTCTGCTTCAACGATCACAAGTGTATCTTCTTTTCCTATTTTATATACGGCCATACTCTGGCCCATTTTCCGAACGAGTTCAAAGCCAAGTATCTTTCCATAAAACTCCTCCGAACGGTCAATCCTGTTGACCCGGATAGTGATATGGTTAATTCCTGAAGGTTTAAAGTTCATTTTATAAGATATAAAAAATTAGTTTTCTCATAGTTATTCGTTTCAGCTATTTGACAGAATCAACCAACTGCCAATATCGCCGAATAAATTCAAGCCTTAAAGATAATCATATCCTGCATTGAAAGAAAAGCCTGCTTTGACTAATACGGATATCGAAACAAGAGATTTTTCTTCAGAGAATCCCTGCTACGATACCCATTCATTGATACTTCGTGAGTCAGGAAAAATTCGCAGGACAATTATTATAACTTTGTACGCTTTCTCTCCGTAACTTTATACGCAGTAGTGTTGTGTATATCTATAAAAATGTCGGCCAAAACTTGTGATCATCGAGCGAAGTGATTCCCGTAAAATTATATCAGGGTTAAAAGCGGGTATTTACAATATTGGCAAAATCCGACCCGAAAGTGTAGGTTATAGCCACTGATGTTGAAAGCGAGTAATCAGTTGCCAACTCCCGGCGTTGAAGAAGAATATCCTCAAGTGAAGCATCCCCCGCCGGCAATGAAAGCTGATCCTGAATCATTTGAAAATTTGTGGAGAAATTGAGACTCAGTCCTTCTCTGATTCGAACCGATATACTCCCAAAAAATATAGCACGTCTCAAATCAGCATCATGTAAATAGTGGGAGCCGATTATCCCGCCAGACAGATTGCCCCAGGGCTGCTGGATATTCACAGATCCACGGAGTTGTTGGTTAAACAGATTTTGCCGGGTAACACCAAAAATTGTTTCATCAAAATATTGGGCGTAGGTGTACCCTACCTGATATTGCAACGTTATTGCCCGCCTGCTTGCCTCCCTGTAAGGTAAAAAACTATATTCCACTCCCGGGTTGACCTCAACACGGTGGCGGATATTTCTGTCATCTCGTGTCAAATATGTAGCAAAGAGCCCTGCCGACCAGTGCTGATTTAAGCTTTTTATTGCGTAACTGTCGATACCGTGCCGCTGAACGATACTGAGCACATCATCCTCATCGTCTCTTTGAATTTCTACAAGTGTGTAATTAAAGTAAGGTCTGAACCTTAACTTCCAATCTTCTGTAACCCGGTCTGCCCAAATACCCCATCGAGAATTAAAATCCTTTCGATTAGACTCCAGTCCCAGGGTTACCGCTCCCAGGTAAGCCTCAAAAACCCAGTAATTCCAGGGATCTTCAATAGCCTCCTGCTGTCCGGCCCGGATTGCTTCCACGTCGTAATCTATTTGGAAAAAATGACTTTTTGATGATTGTGCGAGATAGGGCATCAGGCCAGATTGCAATACTTTGTTAATATCATCCCTTATTTCACTACTTGTGGCATCCCGTCCGGATTGATAAGTCAGATCGAAACTAATGGAAGAAAAGTTTCTAAGGCCCAAAAAACTGAATTCATGCTCACTACCACCCCGTACAAGTGGCGTTCGTGTTACAAAAATATGAATATCTGCATTATTGGGATCTCTGACATAATTTACGAATGGCAGTTCTTCCCGGATATAATTGAAATCACAAAACCCACAGTCGAGATACAGAGACGGAACCAGACTTGACAATCGGTTTTCTTCTTCTGTATAATCATCTTGTAAATGTTGAGCACTCAGGAGAAATGAAGTACCATAATTAAACAGAAAAAACATTAATAATATTTTCATAGTGTAAAACAATATACGAACTGATTTGATAAATAATCTAACCTGCATTATTCAAAAAAATTTTGACCGGTTTTAACACTCTGTATTTAAATAGAAAACACCTCAATAAAAGATATAATATCATTCAACATACTTTCAAACGCTGTGACTTTTCCCTGCATGCAGAATGTAGAAAAATGGTTTACATACCACCCTGAATGCTTTTGACATCAGTCCTCTCCTGGAATCGGGATTGCCCAGATCAAATTTTTAATTTGTAGAATAAATGAAGTGTTTAGTGAATAATATTAGTTAAGAATAGATCCTGATAAATATCATAATTACAATTTCTATAATCCTTTTTTTCATTGAAGGTGAATATTTTCATTTCCAAATAATGACGAATTTTAAAATTAATTCAGCTATAACAAATGTCTGAACTCTATATCGTAGCAACTCCTATCGGCAACCTGAGTGACTTTTCATCTCGTGCCGTTGAAATTCTGAAGTCAGTGGACCAGATCGCCTGCGAAGACACCCGCACATCACTGGTACTACTCCGTCACTATGGGATTGAGAAACCTTTATTTTCATTTCATCAGCACAATGAACATCATAAGGTTGATCATGTTATCCATCTGCTTGAGAGCGGCCAGGCAATTGCCATCATCAGCGATGCGGGGATGCCCGGAATATCCGATCCCGGTTTTTTAGCTGTCCGTGCAGCACATCAGCACGGACATCGAGTGGTACCTATTCCCGGGCCCGATGCACTTACCACCGCACTGGCTGCAAGCGGGCTTCCATCTGACCGTTTTACTTTCGAAGGGTTTCTGCCTCCTAAAAAAGGGCGTCAAACCCGTGTTAAGTACATTTCAGATTCAGAAATTACCTCAGTAGTCTACGAAAGCCCTCACAAAATCATCAAACTTCTGGAACAGTTAAACCAGTTTTGCGGGGATGATCGATGGGTGTGTATCGCCAGAGAACTAACCAAAAAGTTTGAAGAGATTGACCGCGGCCTTCTTGGCGACATTCTGCCGGCATGGAAATCCCGAAAAACCATCAAAGGTGAAATTGTGGTGATAGTTGCCGGT
>SLGL01000170.1 GCA_007123785.1 Balneolaceae bacterium | reverse complement strand
ACCCATCGTATTTGATAAACTGACCGGGGCATTTTGGAAAGGAAAGAACGAACCGGACCATCACACTAACCTCAGCTCGATGAAAAACGGAGTCCCTTTGGAAGAGATTCATGCATTGCAGCTGCTCAGACGCTATAACAGAAGAAATAGCAGCAGCAGTTCAGGGTCTTCATCCAGCCGAAGGGGTTATTATGTTTATGAGCTGAACCTTGTTTTAAAAGACGGGACACGCAAGCATGTTTTAGCCCACGGAGGCCGTGGAGCGATGCACGATGATGCGTCTGAATTGGCTGAGTTTCTTGGTGTCCCGCTTTGGGCTGTAACCTGACGGATATTGGTTGATCAGTGGTTTTGGGTAGTCGGAGTTTAATACTTTGAAGATACTTATTTAGTCTTCACCTTCATGTTTTCGGGTTTTTGCAATCGATTTACTGAGGATGAATACCGGCAATAACCCTACAAGAATAATTGCAAGTGCAGCTCCGGAAGACTCAGCCAGGCGTTCATCAGAAGCAAGGCGGTAGACCTGGACGGCGAGAGTATCAAAATTAAAGGGACGCACGATGATGGTTGCCGGCAGTTCTTTGATTACATCTACGATCACCAGCATAATGGCGGCAAACAAGCTTCCTGACATCATCGGGATGTGAATTTTGCCAAGTATTTTCCCAAAACTGTAACCCATTCCCTCAGCGGCTTCATCCATATTCGGGGTTATTTTCCCAAGGCTTGCCTCCACCGTGTTAAATGCTACAGCCAAAAAACGAACTACGTATGCGAATATAAGTGCAAAAATTGTACCGCTCAGAATTAAACCGGATGATATCCCGAACGTACTTCGAAGCCAGGAATCAACGGTGTTATCCAGCCAGCCGAAGGGAATCAGAATACCCACGGCAATAACTGAACCGGGAATTGCGTAGCCCATTGATCCTATACGGGTGGACATTTTTGTTAATGGGTTTGGACTCAGCCGCACTCCGTAAGCCATTACCAGTGCCACGGTGAGAGCGAACAGTCCGGCCAGGATCGCCACGAGAATGGTGTTAAGGCTGTATTGGAAAAAGCGGGAGTCCACAGCAGCATCGAAATTGGCAATCATCATATCTGTCAGAATCGCGGTAGGAATCAAAAAACCAACCATTACGGGAATCAGGCAGAAGAAGGTGCTTGCCCACGCTTTCCAGCCTTTCAGATTGTACACATAGAGGCGCTTGTAACGTCCGGTACCGCCTTGTTTCAAATTCATCTTGTTTCGGCTCCACCTTTCCAGAAGAATCAGAAAAAGGATAAAAATCATCAAAAAACCGGCGAGTTGAGCGGCTGCAGCCCGTTCTCCCAGTCCAAACCAGGTTCGGTAAATGCCGGTGGTAAAAGTTTGAACCCCAAAATAATCCACTGTTCCAAAATCGTTTAGGGTTTCCATGAGTGCAAGAGCCATACCAGCGGCAATGGAGGGTCGGGCCAGGGGTAGTGCAATTTTGTAGAAACTCTGGAATGGTGTGGCACCGAGACTCCGGCTCGCCTCCAGCAGTGAGGAAGACTGTTCAAGAAATGCAGCACGTGTGAGCAGATAGACGTACGGAAAAAAAACGAAAGACATCATCACAATCGCTCCGCCGATGCTGCGTACATTCGGGAACCAGTAATCGCCCAAGCCCCATCCTGTCAAATCCCGGAGCATCGACTGAACCGGCCCGGTGTATGCCAGGAAGTCGGTGTAGGTGTAAGCCATAAGGTAAGCCGGAACGGCCATCGGTAGGATAAGTATCCAGTTAAACCAGCGGCTTCCGGGAAACCGGCACATGGTTACCAGCCAGGCGGTTCCAACACCAAGAAGAAATACACCCGATCCCACCCCGAGCATCAGCCAGATAGAATTCTTGATGTAATCGGGCAGAACGGTGGAGGCCAGGTGCTGCCATACATCCCCGCTGGGAACAAATATATTTGCAGCAACGGTAAAAATGGGAATCCCGACCAGAAATGCGATGAAAATGGTAATGACATTCCACCATCCGGAGCCCGCCTTATTTGGGGAAATTTGAGGCCAGAAAGTTCCGGTGCGTGTCATTTCAAGGATGTTACGGATCATATCAACCAGCCTCCATCCGAATGCGGGTCATAATAATGCATATTCTTCAAACTGCTTGGCGAAAACATTAATCTCCGTATTTCCAGTCTGCTTTTTTGAGCTTGAACTCTTTTTTGAGAACAAGATTGGCAGCGTGATATCCGCACATGCCGTGAACCCCTCCGCCAGGTGGTGTAGAGGCCGAACAGATATAAACGCCTTCTGTTGGCGTGGAGTATGGGTTGATAAAACGCACCGGCCTTGTAAATAGCTGACGGATATCCTGCCTTCCTCCTGTTATATCACCGCCGATATAGTTGGCATTATATTGCTCCATTTGAATTGTATTCATCGTTACTTTTTCGTCAATCACATCACGGAAACCAGGAGCAAAACGTTCGATCTGATTTTCAATAGGTTCGGTCATATCTGTGGTTGAGCCGTTCGGTACGTGACAATAAGCCCAGAGGGTCTGTTTTTCATCGGGGGTCCGTTTAGTGTCAAACAAACTCTGCTGAGTTACCAGTACAAACGGCTTCTCCGAATGTTTGCCGAGATCCATCAGTTTTTCTGATTCGGCAACTTCGTCAAATCGTCCGCCAAGATGAACCGTTCCGGCTCTTTTGCATTGGTGATCTTTCCATGGAACCGGCTCCTTCAGAATATAATCAATTTTGAATACGCCCGGTCCGTGTCGGAATTTCCTGAGTTTTCGTTTGTAGGATTGTGGCAAGTGGTCGCCCATAATCCTTGACATCTGAATAGGTGAAAGATCGAACAAAACAGCTTTGGATGAAGGAATTTGTTTGATTTCTTTGATTTTAAGTCCGGTTTTAATCACCCCGCCGTGAGATCTGAAACAGGCCGCCATAGCATTTGCGATGGATTGCGAGCCGCCCTCAGCCAGTGGCCAGCCATGAGTATGAGCGGTTCCCAAAAAGACTAAGCCAATGGCGGATGTCATCCATGCACTAAGTGGGAGAATACTGTGAGCAGCCATCCCGGAGAAGAGTGCTTTGGCACGTTCGGTCTCAAATCGGGTCTGAAATGTGGAGGCTGATAAAATCCCTTTCAGTCCGAATGATGCGAGCTTGATGGGATGGTTTGGAATTCGCAGCGGACCTAAAAAATCGTGTGTCAGCTCTTCCCAATTCGTTACTATCGGTTCCATGACAGAGCGGTAGATTTTCTCATCAGGTCCGAGGTGAAAAGCCGTTTCCATCAAGTCATTGTAGAGAATGGCGGCCGGTTCATCGTCCATTGGATGTGCAGCCGGTAAAACGGGATGTATCCATTTCAGCCCAAATTTTTCGAGAGACAGGCTGCGCATAAATGGAGAAGCCAGAGCCATCGGGTGGATGGCTGAACAGACATCGTGGTGATATCCGGGCCAGATCAGCTCTTTAGTGCGCAAGCCTCCGCCGATAGTATCGGAAGCCTCTATAATCAGCACGGAAAGTCCCTCCTGGACGAGCCGGATACCCGCAGCCAGACCATTAGGCCCGGAGCCTACAATGACGGCGTCAAATTTGTTAGATGGTTTCGGCAAAAACTTTTTATTAGATCTGTAAAGAGAGTTGTAAAGGTACGCAAACCTTCATCAAACCTGAAGCTGAAAAGGGATATGCCACGGTAATATCGCTGGTGGTGGTTTTTCCCAGGCAAGAAAATTGACTATCGTGTTTGTAAAGTTTCAGGTATTTCCACTACTGCCGCGCTGTTCTTCGCTGAAAGAAGTTGATAAGCGGACGAATGTAAGATCGGTTAGTGTACACATCTACCGAATCCATTTTGTTGCGGATAAAGTACTCTTTCAGGTTCTTTTTGTGCTCCAGTACTTTAGCTTTGTATGCCGTTCGAACTCTTTTACTGGATGTGTCCACAATTGTCTGTTCACCGGTTTCGGCATCGAGAAGTGGTACCACACCAATATTTGGCAGATCTTCTTCAAGTTCATCATTGATAACAAGATTTACCAGGTCGTGTTTACGCCCGGTAATACGGTGTTCTTTATCGAAATTTTGATCCTGAAAATCTGAAGGCAGAATCACGATCGCTTTTCTGTTAAGTAGTCGATTTACGTAGGAGAGAGCTTCGGCTATGGAAGTTTTTGTTCCGGCCGGTTCGGTGGTGTAGAGTTCTCGAATCAGCCTCAGGACATGCGTCCGGCCTTTTTTGGGCGGGACAACTTTCTCTATTTTATCACTGAACAAAACCAATCCTACTTTGTCACCGTTTTTGATAGCGCTGAAGGCAAGCACGGCACAAATTTCAATAGCCAGTTCCATTTTGGTCTGAGAGCGGCTTCCAAAAAATCCGCTGGGTGAGATATCCACACAGAGCATCAGAGTCTGCTCGCGCTCCTCTTCAAATACTTTGATGAACGGTTCTCCATTCCGTGCGGTCACGTTCCAGTCGATCTGGCGCACGTCATCCCCGAAAGTATACTCTCTTACCTCTGAAAATTCCATTCCGCGGCCTTTAAACGCCGATTGATATTCTCCGCCAAAAACATTGTTTACCAAACCCTTGGTGCGGATTTCAAGTTTCCGGACTTTAGAAAGAATTTCTTTTGAGATCATAAACGATTATTCAGTTGAAAGTACTGCACAAAACAGAAACGAACAGAATCTAACCAGATTTTGGTACCCAAAAAAATGAGAAAATTTCCCGTTTTTGTGAGAGCATTCACAAATGACAATTTATAAATTATTGTTGAGAGGGATAGAGAACATCTCTCTTCATGAAGTAACGCTGGAAATTCAAACGGAGGATAATGCGTAGATGGAGCACTGGTAATCGAGTCCGATACAGGTGGAATAGATGCAAAAGTTTGGAGCATTATAAAGTAGATAATACTTTCAAAGGAAGTGTGATTTTAAAAAAGTATATAAACTTTACAAAATGGTAGTAAATTATTTATAATTAAACCTGCATAAAAATTTTAATGAAAGCATTATTATGCTTCAAAAAGAAGGAGTGGCAGCTTTGAAGAGACTCACATCTATTTTTATTCTTTCATTATTTTTTCTGATTTCAGGATGCGGTATTTTTGGGTCGGATGACGACGGAAATCCGCTTGCCGGTGAAGTTTCATTTATTATAGAAGGTGAACCGGGAACAACAGCTTTCATGGCGCACAGTTACTCCGAAGGACTGGAGTTTTTCGGTGAAACACTTGGCACAATAGAAATTCCATCATCAGGAGTATACAGCCAGGATCTTGAAAGCGGCGATTTTGATGCCTATCAGGTCAGTGCAACAGTGGCGGACCCGGATGTAACCATTACTCTTCGGTTAAAAAGCAATGGCGACGTACTGGATGAAACATCCGAGCGAGAAGAAGAGGGTTTTTTTATAGCTCAATATGGGGAATTCCCGGATTTTGATTTCGAATAAATAATGGTTATTTCTATCCGTGGTTTTGTTGATGAATCTACAAGGATAATCCTCAATTAACTTTCGGATAACATGAGAGAACAAATTCAAACGGCAATTATAGGATATGGGAAATCTGCAAAGGTTTTTCATGCACCGCTGCTAAAAGCATTACCTGATTATGAAGTCAGCTCTGTTCTGCAGCGATCAAAAAATGATTCAAAGGAAGATTTCAGGGATGCAAAAATTGTTCGGAATCTTAAAGATCTGCTGAAAGATGACAGGATTGAACTGGTAATTATCACTACACCCAATCATCTCCATTTTGAACAAGCTTTCCAGGCTCTAAATGCGGATAAACACGTGGTTATTGAGAAGCCGTTTACGGTAACATCGGGGGAAGCTGAGAAGCTGATCCGTCTGGCTCAGACAAAAAACAGAATCATCACAGCTTTTCAAAACCGAAGGTGGGATGGTGACTTTCTAACTCTACGAAAGCTGGTTCACGAAAAATCAGTAGGAGAACCGGTGGAATTCATTTCGTCTTTCGACCGCTACCGGAGTGAGCGCAAAGAAAATGTATGGAAAGAGAAGAAGCTGCCGGGCAGCGGTATCTTGTATGATCTGGGTCCTCATTTAATTGATCAAACTCTTCTTTTATTTGGGAAACCTGAAAAGGTTTACGCAGATATTCGTGTTCAGCGCGGAGGCGATGTTGAGGATTATTTTGAGATAGACCTTTATTATCCTGGTCTCAAAGCCAAACTGAAAGCGGGAATGCTGGTGGCGGATGAAACACCGAGATTTATCCTGAGGGGGAAAGAGGGTTCATTTGTGAAGTTTGGGAAAGATGTCCAGGAAGATGCACTTGCAGCGAAGAAAAATCCGGCCGGTTCGGACTGGGGTACAGAATCTCCATCAAGCTATGGTACAATTTACAGGCAAAAAGACGGAAATATCGAACGGGAGAAAATTGAAACTGTACCGGGCAACTATCTCAGATTTTATGAAATGCTGGCACAGGCTATTCGCAAAAAAAATGACCCGCCTGTGAACCCAGACACCGTAAAAGAGGGTATTAAATTAATCGAAGCCGCACTTGAGAGTCATCAGTCCGGGCGGGTGGTATCTTTGAAATAGGGCAACCGTTTCGTCTCTTACGCTGGATATATCCTGGTTAAATTTTTCTGAAACTATGCTGATCTGAATGAGCCTCTTCTTGAAGATTTTGCAGCAGATGGTGTAGCTCAATTTCAAAAAAAGTGTTCAGAATTTCTTCATTTTCTCTCCTGT
>SLGL01000396.1 GCA_007123785.1 Balneolaceae bacterium | reverse complement strand
GCCAGGATCAAACTCTCCATCGTATATTTACTATATACACTCTTCAAGTCTAACCCCAACCTAAGCTCGTTCAACAATCTGTTTATCACTGTCTGTATCAATATGTGAAAGAACATTTGCCACTTCGTTTCCGTGGCAGATTTACAATATACAACCAAATTCAGGTCAATGTCAAATCAAAATAATAATAATTTGAAATAACATGGAGTGAACAAGGCGTTACAATATTCACTATCCATGAGAATACCCGCACTTTTAATTGAAATTATGATGTGCAGAGGTAATAAGAAAATTAAGGAACATTATTGAAAAGGTCTATTAGAACAGCCCTCTTCTAATAAAATATACAGCACCGGCACCGATAGTTGAGCGTGGTTCTTTTAACCCTCTTTTTTCTTTGTGCCATCGCTGTCAGTTTCACCAGAAGTCTCTTTATCTTCTGCTGATTTTTCCACCTGATCTTTAGCTGAACCGACGGTTTCCTTTTTGGATTCATCAACTGTTACTTCTTTTTCTAATGATGAAACAGTTTCTGTAATATCATTTTTTTCTTCCGCGGGAGAAGCCGGTTCTTCTTTAACATCTACTTTACTTTCGGGTACTGCTTCTTGAACTTCATTTTCCTCGGCAGTAGCTGAAGTTGGTTTATTAGATCGCCCTGCTCTTCTTGTCCTTCTTTTCTTCGTACTTCTTTTCTCTGGCTGAACATCATTAAAGTCAACAAGCTCTATAACAGCCATTTCTGCCGAATCTCCAAGACGAAATCCAAGTTTAAGAACACGTGTATAACCACCTGGACGATCCGCAGAAGCAGGCCCTACCGTTTCAAACAGTTCTGAAACTGCATACTTGTCTTGTAATGAAGAAAATACTTTTCTTCTGTTATGGGTATTGTCTACTTTAGCAGTTGTAATTAAAGGCTCAATAAAAGTTCTTAAAGCCTTCGCTTTAGCAATTGTAGTTTCAATTCTGTGTTCTTTAATCAATGCAGAACTCAACGCCCGAAGTGTTGCTTTCCTATGGGGTGTGGATCTGTTTAATTTTTTGCCTTTTACCCGATGACGCATAACAAATTCCTTTTATTTATCGATGTATTTGGATACATCCATTCCGAATTCAAGATTTTTTTCTTCAATCACTTCAACCAATTCAGAGAGTGACTTCTTACCAAAGTTTCTGAACTTCAGAAGGTCCTGTTCATCTCTTGAAACAAGCTCAGCGATTGAGTTAATATTTGCAGATTTCAAACAGTTATAAGCACGAACACTCAGATTTAAATCTTCAATACTTGTTTTAAGCAGATTTGAAATTCTCTGCTTCTCTGCATCAACCTCTTCCTCTTCCTGCGTAAATGGTTCTTCAATTTTCTCGGTAATAAACTTCTCAATATGTTCTTTGAGGATTTTCCCCGAAATAGTTAATGCTTCTTTTGCATTTAAAGAACCATCTGTGGTAACATTCATCACCAGCTTTTCATAGTCGGTTCTTTGTCCAACCCGTACATTTTCTACTTCAAATTGAACAGATTTGATAGGCGTGAAGATTGCATCGATGGGAAGAAGGTTTATTTCCTCTTCATAATCCGGTGCCATTTCTTCAGCTGGTACATAGCCTCGGCCTCTGCCAACCCTGAATTCCATTTCAAGAGTCACATCTTCAGAAAGTGTTGCAATTACCAGTTCTGGATTCAGTATTTCAAAATCGGCAGTAGAATCACCAATATCTTTTGCCGTAAGATCTCCCGGGCCTGTTTTGGTAAGATTGATAACTCCCCCGCTCTGTTCAACTTGTTTAAATCGAACCTGCTTCAGATTGAGGATAATTTCGTAAACATCTTCTTTAACTCCATCAATACTGGAGTATTCGTGTTCTACACCATTAATACGAACTGCAGTAATAGCCAAACCGGGTAATGAAGATAATAGTACTCTTCTGAAAGAATTACCGATGGTTACACCAAAGCCTCTCTCAAGTGGCTGCAAAATAAATGTTCCGTAATTCTCTGAATCTTCGGCAACATCTAATGCCTCCGGCATCTGTAAACTATAGTTGTTCATCGTTTGATCTTTTATATAAACTGTTAAGAATTATTTCGAGTAAAGCTCGATAATCAACTGTACGTTGATGTTTTCAGGAATTTCTTCCATTAAAGGAAGATTAAGAAACTTGCCAGTCTTGGTTTTTTTATCCGTTTCGAGCCACTTGTATTTATTTGTTGAATATGACTGAAGCGTCTCATTCACCAATTCAAGATCCTTCGATCTTGGACGAACACTAATTACGTCACCGGGCTTTACCTGGTAAGACGGGATATTTACAACTTGTCCGTTTACCACAATATGTCGATGAGTAGTCAACTGCCTTGCCTGTCTTCTGGATCGTGCAAAACCAAGGCGATATACAACATTATCAAGCCTGGATTCAAGTAGCTGCATTAATACCTCGCCAGTTACACCTTCCTGTCTGGTAGCTTTTTCATATAAGTTTCTGAACTGCTTTTCAAGCAGGCCATAGGTGTATTTTGCCTTTTGTTTTTCATCGAGTTGTACAGCGTATTCAGATTTCCTGGTGAACCTGCTTCGCCCGTGTTCCCCAGGCCCATAAGGCTTTCTTTCAAGCGCAGTGCTTGGTCCAAAAATAGGTTCTTTAAATCGCCTCGCAATTTTCTGTTTGGGTCCTCTATATCGTGCCATTTATCTTCTGAAAATTAAATTAATTAAACTCTTCTGCGCTTTGGAGGGCGGCAGCCATTATGTGGAATTGGAGTTCTGTCTTTAATAGAACTTACTTCCAAACCACTGGTAGCAAGTGCACGGACAGCAGCTTCCCGTCCGGAACCAGGTCCTTTAACAAAAACTTCAACTTTTCTTAACCCCATTTCATAAGCATCTTTGGCAGCCGTTTCAGCACTGAGCTGAGCTGCATAAGGAGTATTTTTTCGAGATCCTTTAAACCCTTCTTTACCAGACGATGACCAGGCCAGTACATTCCCATTATCATCAGTAACACTCACTAAAACATTATTGAATGTTGCTTTGATAAAAGCCATCCCATTAGGATTGGCAATTTGTTTTTTTCTTTTTTTCTTGGAAGCTGCCTTTTCTGAACCTCTGCGTTGTTTCTTTGCCATTTTCTAAAATTTTTAGATATTTTTATTTAGTTGCTTTCTTTTTACCCGCAACCGTTCTTCTCTTTCCTTTTCTGGTGCGTGCATTTGTCTGGGTACGCTGTCCACGTACTGGAAGTCCTTTTCTGTGACGAACTCCTCGGTAACTTCCAATTTCGATAAGCCTGCGAATGTTTGCGTTAATTTCTGTCCGCAGAGCACCCTCTACTTTCATTTCGTTGTCTATAATATTCCGAAGAGCGGCAACCTGTTCTTCATTCCAGTCACCAACTTTTATATCCGGGTCAATACCGGCATCTGCTAAAATATTCTGCGCAACTTTATTTCCTATACCAAAAATATAAGTTAAACCGATAATGCCACGCTTTTGTTTGGGTAAATCAACACCTGCAATTCTTGCCATAAAAATATCCTATAAAATTTAGCCTTGCCGCTGCTTATGACGCGGGTTTTTCTTATTAATTACATAAACACGTCCTTTGCGACGCACAATCTTGTCGTCAGAACTTCGCTTTTTTACTGATGATTTTGTCTTCATAATCCTTTACTTATACCGGTATGTTATTCTTCCTTTTGTTAGATCGTATGGTGACATTTCAACTGAAACACGATCCCCTGGTAAAATTTTGATGTAATACATTCTCATTTTACCAGATACATGTGCCAGTATTTCATGCCCATTATCGAGCTCTACTCGAAACTGCGCATTTGGTAATGCTTCTAATATTTTTCCGTCTTGCTTAATTGGCTCTTGTTTAGCCATAATTGAGTTCTAAAATTTCATTTTTAGTTATCTCAGCAATATAATCAAAAGAACTGAGAATTTCAGCCTCACCTTCTCTCACGACAATATCGTGTTCAAAATGAGCTGCATTCGAACCATCAGCTGTTACTATTGTCCACTTATCCGGCAGGGTTTTTACTTTCCAGGTACCACGGGTAATCATTGGTTCTACGGCAAGAGTCATTCCCGTTCTGAGACGTTCTCCCCTGCCGGCCTTCCCGAAATTAGGAACCGAAGGATCTTCATGCATATCTTTACCAATACCATGCCCAACCAGATCTCGTACAACACCGTAACCTTCTTTTTCACAGTGTTTTTGTATCGATGAACCAATATCACCGGTTTTGTTTCCGTGCATCGCTTTTTCTATGCCTTTATACAATGATTCGAGTGTAATTCTCAATAATTTTTTGTCTTCTTCAGTACAATCCCCCACCATAAATGTATAGGCATGATCACCAAAAAAGCCATCTTTTTCTACACCACAGTCAATACTAACGATATCGCCATCATTTAATTTTCTTTTCCCCGGAATACCGTGAACCACCTCATTATTAACAGAAATACAAAGTGTTGCAGGAAAAGGGTTCTTTTCTGGCCCGTATCCTTTAAAGGCCGGTCGGGCATTATGTTTCAATATAAAATCCTCTGCAATCCTGTCGAGTTTACCTGTTTCGATTCCTGGTTCAATTACCCTGGCAACCTCGGCCAGTGTTCTTGACACCAATTGTGCGGCTATGCGCATTTTGTCGATTTCAGATTCGCTTTTGAGGAAAATCATCAGGCTCGGCGTCTACCTTTAATTTTACCGGATTTCATAAACCCGTCGTAATGCCTCATCATCAAGTGGCTTTCAATCTGTTGCAGCGTATCCAGTGCAACACCAACAATAATTAACAAGCTTGTTCCGCCATAAAAGAGGGCGAAACCGGGAGTCACCCCCATGCTGGCAACAATAGCCGGCATAATAGCCACGAACGATAGAAATATGGAACCCGGCAGTGTAATCTTGGTCAGTATATTATCAATAAATTCTACAGTTTGTTTTCCTGGCCTCACACCTGGAATAAATCCACCCTGGCGTTTCATTGTGTCTGCCATTTCCCTTGGGTTTACGGCAATAGCCGTATAGAAAAATGTAAAGAACATACATACAAAGAAAAATACGACTGAGTAAACCACTCCTGTAAAGTCAGCAGACCAGGCTGTAAGCCACTGCACGGTCTCATTTTCAGGAAAGAATGTACCGACGGTGCTCGGAATAAACATGATGGATTGTGCAAAAATAATAGGCATCACTCCGGCAGCATTAACACGAAGCGGGAGATACTGTGTTGTACCTCCGTAAACTTTTCGGCCAACCACTCTTTTTGCATACTGAACCGGTATTTTTCTCGTGCCCTGTGTCAAGAGTACACATGAAGCAATTACGAGGGCCAAACCAGCCAATTCTACAATAATAATAATGGCGTTGTTCGTAGTTTGAATCTCATTCAGAAAGTTCGTCGGTAGCACCGCAATAATCCCGATCATAATCAATATAGAAATACCATTCCCGATACCGCGATCGGTAATTCGTTCACCAAGCCACATCACAAATGTGGTACCAGCTGTCAAAACAATAATACATGTAAATATGAAAGCTGTATTGCTCACCACAATTGCATTCGGAGTAGTTGCAAGCAAATTGATTCCAAATCCAATCGCCTGAACAGCTGTGATTCCAACCGTACCATAACGGGTTAATCGGTTGATTTTTCTTCTTCCCTCTTCTCCTTCACGCTGAAGTTTTTGGAAGTAAGGTACGGCTGCACCCATCAACTGAATGATAATTGCAGCAGTAATATAAGGCATGATTCCGAGAGCAAATACACCGGCTCTTGAGAATGCTCCACCTACAAACATGTCAAAAAGCCCTAACAAGCTCGATGCATCGCCGGCTTCAGTAGTAAGCATGCTCGCATCAACACCAGGCATCGTAACGTAACTGCCGATTCGATAAACAAGGAGAACCCCGACAACGTATAAAATACGATCCCTAAGATCCTCAATTTTAAATATATTTCTGAAGTTTTCTATTATACTCATGTAGACCGTACTGCTGAGAGCTTTTTTCTGTTTAGGAGATAATAGTTACAGTTCCGCCTGCTGCTTCTATTTTTTCTTTAGCGGATTTACTACAGGCATGAACCTCAACATTTATTTTCTTATCGATATCTCCATCGCCAAGTAGTTTTATGAGGTCGTTCTTATGTACAATTCCGGTAGTTACCAGTTCATCAACGGTGATGTTCTCTGATAAACGCCCGGCTTCAACGAAATCCGAAATACTTTGTACATTCAGTGCCATATATTCTTTCCTGAAACGATTTTTAAATCCAAATTTTGGAATTCTTCGCTGCAGAGGCATTTGACCACCTTCGAACCATGCCTTTCTTTTACTTCCACTTCGTGATTTCTGGCCGTTATGCCCGCGTCCGGATTGTTCGCCTATACCAGAGCCCTGGCCACGACCAACTCTTTTCCTTTTCTTCTTATTTTCAGCCGGAGCTTTTAAATTATGTAATTTCATGATGGATCAGTTTTTCGATTCGTTTATCCTTCAAACACTTTTTTCACACTTATACCACGCCGTTGTGCTACCTCAATCGGGTCCGTAAGCTGCTTCAGTGCTTCATAAGCCGCTTTCACCATATTGTGCGGATTAGCTGAACCGAGAGATTTAGATAAAATATTCTCTACTCCGGCAACGTCGAGAATAGCTTTTACAGCTCCGCCTGCAATTACACCGGTACCTTCTGCAGCCGGTCTGAGTAATACCTTACCGGCCCCTGCCTTTC
>SLGL01000224.1 GCA_007123785.1 Balneolaceae bacterium | reverse complement strand
TTTTTCTGTTTTCAGATATTTGAATAACTTACGCAAACAATATTCCTTATGAAATAAAATTGAATTTAACATGCCTGCAAAACCAAGGAAGTACAAAAAAAAGAAAAAGAAAGAAGTAAAACCTATGCTGTTTACAACGTTGAATTATAAACTGTTGGGGCTTGGAGTTTTACTCGTGGTAATAGGGTTTACGGCGATGAGAATTGAAAATGAAGTTTACGGTTTTGTATCGCTCTTTATTTCACCCGTAGTTATCCTCACCGGGTACATGGTGGTCATTTATGCTATTCTGAAAAGAGACCACAAGCTCGAAAACCCATCAACCAAGCCTTCTTAAAATACTTTGTATCGGCTCATAAACTATCTTTTTGTCTTTGTAGTTGTGTACCTGTTTATTCTTGAGGCCGGAATGCAGGATCATGCTATGCTGATTGCAGGTTTTATCCTGTCTGGAGTAGTCGCTTATGTTGCTTTTTTGGGTAACTGGATTACACTTGATGCTACCAAAGGTGTGATTATTCTTGGAACAATTGCTCTCGGTTTTGGGGGATGGGCACTTGCCGCTGCAATAATCTTTTTTTTTGTTACAAGCAGTTTGTTTACCCGTAAAAAACGCGTTCTTGGAGTTTTTGATGATAACAAACTAAACTCACACCCTCACCTTCAAAAAAGGCGTGACGGATATCAGATTTGGGCGAACGGATTTTGGCTCACCTGTTTTTTAATTGGATGGTTTTTGTTCAGTATCGATGGATTTTTGGTTGCTGCATTCACTGCTCTCGCTACATCCACATCAGATACATGGGCTACGGAAATCGGTACATTAAATCCAGGGAAAACCTGGGAAATTACAACTGGCAATCCTGTTGAACCGGGTGCTGATGGTGGCATCAGTGTGAAGGGAACTTTGGCAGCACTGGCAGGGGCAGCAGCGATCGCGTCTTTCATTTTTTTATCAGATTTTTTGGTGCCTTCTGGAATGTTCTTTATTGTCTTTCTTTTTGGACTGGCCGGGTGTTTTGCCGATTCTATCCTGGGCGCAGCTATTATCAACAAATCCATTACACTACCCATGCCTGAAGATTTTAGCGGCAATCACAGTTCTTTTGCAAATAGTTTTGTGAACTGGGCAGCGACCGGTATAAGTGGAATTCTTGCATTAATCATGACTCAACTTCTTTTTTGATGAAATCTAAATGGTATAAAAAACTTCACTGGCAAATTATAATCGGTTTGATTTTAGGGCTTTTTTGGGGTTTACTCGCCGGGGCACTGGGTATGGCAGATTTTACCTCAGACTACATTCGCCCGGTAGGCACAATTTTTATCGATTTACTAAAGGTGATCGCTGTTCCGCTTGTTCTTGCGTCTCTGGTAGTAGGAGTATCCAGTCTGAATGATATTACCCGTTTATCAAAAATGGGAGGAAAAACAGTAGCTATCTATATGGTAACCACCATGTTTGCAATTACGATAGGCCTTACTGTGGTAAATATAATGCAACCGGGAGCAACACTCCCTGAAGAAACCCGTGCATCACTGATGGAGAGTTATGGTGAAAATGTAGAAGGCCGGGATGTGGATGCCGGTGTGTTACAAGAACGCACCTTTATGGAATTTTTTGTGGACATTGTACCTGAAAACTTTTTCGAAGCTGCAGGAGATAACTCAAACATGCTTCAGATCGTGTTTGTGGCCATTCTTCTGGGCATCGGAATTGTAAATATTCCGGCGCAGAAAGGGGCGCCGCTGGTTAATTTTTTTGAATCACTCAATGATGTTATCATCAAAATCGTGGATCTGATCATGAAAACAGCTCCCTACGGCGTTTTTGCTTTGATGGCGGCTGTAATTGTAGATTTGACAGGAGATGACCTTGGGCAGGCAGTGGTTCTTTTAAGGGCGCTTGGGTGGTACTGTCTGGCCGTCATTATCGGGTTAATTTTGCATGTTTTAATTGTCTATTCAACCTTGTTTAAGCTATTCAGTAAGATGAAGCTCAGAGATTTTTTCAAAGCCATCCAGCCTGCTGTGCTTTTGGGCTTCAGTACCAGTTCGAGTCTTGCAACACTCCCGGTTACGATGGAGCGGGTTGAAAAGAATCTCGGTGTGAACGAAGAAGTATCCAGTTTTGTGCTTCCGGTAGGAGCTACCATCAACATGGACGGAACCAGTCTCTATCAGGCGATTGCAGCCGTTTTTATTGCCCAGGCTTTAGGTATGGACCTCTCTTTAGCTCAGCAGTTGACCATCGTGCTGACAGCAACAGCCGCTTCTATTGGAACGGCCGGGGTGCCAGGTGCAGGTATCATAATGCTGGTGATTGTTTTACAGGCTGTTCAGGTGCCCATTGAGGGAATTGCGCTGATTTTGGGTGTAGACCGAATTTTGGATATGGCAAGAACCGCAGTTAACGTTACAGGTGATGCTGCTGTTTCGGTGGCTGTTGCATCGACAGAAAATATGCTTGGAAATCTTCATTTCGATGATGATGAGTAATTTGTGCAGGCACGGAAACTATTGAAGCTTAAAAAAGTTTTATTATAGGAAGTATCAACAAGACAGATAATCATCACGAGTGAACTTTTAGAAATTATGTTCCAGTTAACGCTTTTCCTGCTGGCCGGTTTTTTGCAAATAGTAGAATTACATCAAGCAGAGAAAAACTTCTCTTTAAATAATATTCACCATAGCAGCTATGAGTTGCAACTGAATTCTGGCATCGAAGCTTATTATCAGGCCGATTGGGAAACAGCGCGAAATATTTTTAACGACATGAAAATGCAGAATCCCGATGACCCACGTCCCTGGTTTTTTAAATCGATGATGCCGTTTCTCGAATATTTTTTTGTTAATCAAAGCAGTGAACTGGCAGATGAGTTCCTTGCAATGTCTGAGCGTGCAGTAGATTTAAGTCAAAAAATACTGGAAGAGTCACCCAATGATACCACTATGGTTTTGATGCTGAGCGGACTGCATGGTTACAGGGGGCTGGTGGCTGCCGGCCAAAATCGCCACAGAATTGCACTTAGCAGCGGCCTTACGGGTTTTAATTATACACGTAAACTCCTGTCTATTAATTCTGACCGTCCCGATGCCCGAATTGGGCGGGGTATGTTTTATTACATGATTGGCAGCATACCCAGCGGTATGAGATGGGCATCGAACATGATTGGTTTTCGCGCGGATATTGAAGACGGTTTCGATGAATTAAAAAAAGCGGCTGAAAGTGATTCTTATATCAGCAACGACGCGAAGATGATGCTCATGTATCTATACGACAAGGAGGAGAGGTACAAGGATGCACTATATTACGCTGAAATGCTGACTAATGCGTTGCCCGGCAATGTTATTTTTCTTTTCAAGAAAGCAAGTATTTTGGAAAATCTTGGCAATAAGAGCGAAGCGGCAGACGTATATAAAAAAATTGTTGCAAAAAATAATCCGAGTTTGGAGAGTATCACCCGAAAAAGTGAAGAAAAAATTGCTGAATTGAAAAAAAGTTAAAAAAGAGTAGCATATAATTAAATATATTCTAACTTTAGAAGGGGATAGTGCTTTCGATATCTAACCATGCGGCCGCAGCCTATGCGAAAAGAGTTACAAACCTTTTTATATAGAGTTTCATTTCTTTGCCTGATAATAATTTCAATGGCAGTAGGTTATGCATTTGCTCAGGTTGAAATGACGGGAGAGGGGTCTTATGATGTACGTTTCACTAAAGACCAGACACAGATTCAAGGCAGTTCAATAGTCATTTCTTTATCACAGCTTCATCAATTTATTTCACTGGAGAACAGACTACAAGCTTCTGAGTGGAGGCATTATGGTGAAAATGATGAGATTGATTCCGGAATCTATCTTGAAGATGGGCCTCAGTTTGTATCACCGGGACGAATACAATTGACCGAAACTGACGAGAAAACATTTTTTGCTATTTCTTTCAGTAACAAAAGTGAAGTGCAATTTTCAAGCACGGTTGTTGCATTTGATTTTAAATATCACCATCAGAACATACTCCGAAATTATCGGTTGTCACTTCATTATAAAGTAAATGATGAAAACTGGCGCATGGCAGAAGGTGGTATTATCCAGACATCCAGCCTTGGTGCTTCAGAAAGCGATGAATGGGAATCATTTTCAACTCAGCTAAATATCGATGACATTTATTTGAGAGAAAACGATGAAATTCACCTGAAGTGGGTATTTGAAGGTTCAGATGATATTGAACCAAATCTTTCACTTGTACTCCAGGGGGTTGAAATGACGCCGGTAAAAAGTACCGTTCCTGAATTGGAACGCGGGGCTTTGATCATTACTGAAATTCTGCCATCTGTAGCAGTTGACGGTACAGATTTTGAATATGTTGAATTGTATAATCCATCTCAAAAACCGGTACCTCTGAAAGGCCTGGAAATTGTCAGTTCCGGGAATAGCAGAGTTATCCAGCGGGATGTCGAGATACCACCTTATAGTCTGTTTGTTCTTTCGAATGTGGATATCTCTGGTTTTGATGGTGTACGCTACAGCTACAGTTACGATGGTTCTGTGATTACCTCATCTGCCGGCCGAATTGAGTTGATACAATACAACAATGTATTAGCCTCAGCTGCTTATGAAATACAGGAGCCCGGAATTGCTCTTCAGCTCGACAGAGCCCTGAGCGCATATGATGGCTATACAAGCCTCCAGAATTTGCGTCCTGCAGAAGAATCATTTTATCCCGATCTTGCGGGAAGCCCTGGAAATTTCGCCACAACAGTTCCGCTGTACAAAAAAACGATCGAAAGAAGCGGTTGGCACCTGATGGCACCTCCCGGAAGATTAGTGGCACGGCTCAATCGGTTATCTGCAGTGAGATTTTATACACTGAACATGGAGCCGGTTTCCGTTGATCAGATCGAGCCTTTTGAAACCATTTTTGTTCATAAAGAAAATAATACGCCGGTTACTCTTTTTGTTGAAGCGGTTATACGTCCAGGAGGATCTTCATCAATTGAAATGACTCGGCCGGCAAGGCATATAAACCTCGGTTCTTTCAGAACACCTGATATTACAAGTCTTAACCGGGTGGTGAAGGGAAACGATGAACAATTGGCACCTGTACTGAATGTCTGGAACGAGAATCGTCAAAAGTTTGAACCAGGTTTTGTAAATGAAATTTCACTGAATAACTGGACCCCATTTTCCTACAATCAAAGTGTTTCGGATCGCCTGGATGTGGACAGAGGCGGTACTTCATCAGAGGGTGTGTATCTGGAGCGGTTTATACCCTTCCGCCTTTACGATGGAAGTGGTAATAACAAAGTGCTTCAAGACGAGGCTATTCTTGGTTTTATGAGTCACACGGTTCAGCGCGAAGAAAGACGTTATGATCTGCCAAGGCTGGTTACCCATTTCGCAGAAGATGATGCGCCTTTAAGAGAATCAGTACTTTATCTTTCTTCTCAGGAAGCAGAAGCACCGGCAAATTCTTTTATTCATTTTCCTTTCGATCCTGCAGAAGCCCGGCGAGCCGGCATAGGTTATCAGTTTTCATCTTCTGGTGGAAACGCCTCACTTGAATGGGATTTACGCAATGATATACCCGATGAATGGGTACTCACACTCGAAGATACACATACCGGGAACGCAGTGAATATGCGAGAAGTGAGCAGCTACCGATTTCGATACAACTCTGAAGTTTCGGAAGAGGGACAGGACAAAAAAGCCGGCTTATCCGTTTTTGAACCAACCGCACGGAACCGTTTTGTCGTTGCGATTGAACCTTTCGAGGCGATTCCCGAAGAAGAAACAGAAGAACAAAGGTCTGGATCTGTTGAGTTACGTCAAAATTATCCGAACCCATTCAATCCTGCAACAAATATAACTTTTTACCTTCCGGAAGACAGAGCGGTAAAAGTTGGTATATATAATATTGTTGGCCAGCAGGTGGCATTGCTTGCAGATGAAACTATGTCTTCAGGAGAACACTCAATTGTCTGGGATGCAGGCAATAAACCAAGTGGCATTTACATCGTACAGCTTGAAACCGGGAATCGAATTCTTACGAGAAAAATAACATTGATTAAATAAGTGAAATGTTATTTATATTCAGGAACAGAGGCACGGGGTCATGTTTTCTTGAATCTCATTTTTATCTTGTCCCAATATTTCATTAATTCAGTTAATTGTTAAGATTAAATAAGACTATTTTTTTTAGTTTACATGCAGTTTAAAACAGCTAAGGGTGTTGACGTACCAGAACTTGGTATGGGCACACACAGGTTATACGGCAAAGAGTGTAAAAATTCAGTTCTAAATGCACTTGATATAGGGTATCGCCACATCGACACGGCTCAGATATATAAAAATGAAAAAGAGGTTGGAGATGCGATATACGCTTCTCCGGTTGATCGTGAAGACCTTTTTTTAACAACCAAGGTTTGGCATACCAGTCTCGATCACGATGATGTGTTACACTCCGTTGAAGAAAGCCTTCGTCTGCTTCGGACCCCGTTTATTGATCTTTTACTCATCCACTGGCCAAATTCACAATATTCGCTTCAACAAACATTTGAAGCAATGCTGGCTCTGAGAGACCAGGGAAAAGTGCTTAATATTGGTATCAGCAACTTTCCTGTTGGACTTACTAAAGAGGTTATCCAGGATTTACGAATGCCTATTCTAACCAACCAGGTGGAATTTCATCCTTTTCTCGGGCAATTTGATCTGCTCGATCTAACCTACGATCACGATTTTTTGATTACCGCCTA
>SLGL01000356.1 GCA_007123785.1 Balneolaceae bacterium | reverse complement strand
TGACAGGGGTGGAGGAAAGTGGGAGAACCTGAAATGATGAACAGTTTAATCAAAGAAAAGACGCTTCCGGGGTGTGGAAAGATTGCAAAGTTACTGTTTTATAAATCTACATGTAGGGCATGAATGGGTATAAACACGGTTGTTGATTTGAATGAGTCAGATATTCGTTAAAAGGTTTTCAGAGCTAAGCTTTCAACAAACGACCATCGGTATTGGTCAGCTGAAAGTTAGCTGCGTTGTTCCAAAAATCGATCTGTTACGTTAAAACTTTGCTGAGCAAGTTTGATTAATTTGTCTGTCCTGCGATGCGTTTCAGGCATGAGGGGCTCTGAACAGAACTAAATGTAGCATTATGGGGTAGAGGGGCTGGTGTATATTGCTGGTTGAGTTAATATTGGGGGGGAGGGGGGTATTTTTCCGGATAGATTTTTTGATCTGATTGAATATGGTGTTCAACATTAAACTCAATTCCCAACCATGAACGAGACCGTATATATCTGAGCTTAATAACATTTTAGACCGATATGATCTGATATTCTTCTAAATTTCGTGATAATAGACAAAGTGGAGATCTGTCTATTTCCAAATACACATAAATCATAAAAATTGAACTATAAAACTAACGTATTTTATTAAATAAAATGAAAAAACTAATCATTGTATTAAGCACAGCGGCACTAATAGCTTTGGGTTTTAACGAAGTGGAAGCGCAGGATACCCGTTTTGGGCTGAAGGGTGGCTTATCACTTTACTCTATAACAGATAGTTTTGGTGAATTTGAAGAAACCTCAAATAGAAATCTCGGTTTTGCAGCCGGTATTTTTGTGGAAAAGCCATTCACGGATATTTTTTCACTTCAGGTGGAGGGTCTTTTTGTTCAAAAAGGTGGTGAGTATGAAGACAGCGAATTCGGTGATGAAATCATCACGCTTTCCTATGTGGATGTTCCGGTTTTACTGAAGGTGAATATCCCGCTTGATGGGAATGCTTCTCCGTATGCGTATGGTGGGGGATTTATAGGCTATCTTGTGGATGCATCGGCCGAAGAGAATGGTGCAAGCATTGATATAGATGAATTTACAAAGGATATAAACTATGGGTTGTCTTTTGGAGCTGGTGTTTCCTTTGGTGCGTTTAATATTGATATCCGGTACGACCTTGGGCTCGCAGATATTTATGATGAAGGAGACCTTTTAGATGACTTGGGAGAATGGGGAGACTTCTTTGGTCTGAGTGACATAAAAGCAACTACAAGCGGGTTGATGTTTACAGCCGGTATTTCATTCTAAAATGTCATTTCAGTACTGCTCATACAAAACCCCTCTTTTTCAAATGAGAAAGAGGGGTTTTTTGTATCTGTTTTACAAAGAAAGAACCCTGAAGAGATTTCTGCAACACTTTCATTAAATACTCTTGTATTCACAATTCATAGATTTTAATACAACTAATAAGCATATAATTTATAGGTCTGTAAATAATGTAACAATTTATATGTATTCTGTAATAATAACCAAGTAAATATCCATTAGTTTTTCTATAGAAATAAATGAAAAGATATCAAGAGAGAAAGCATTTGGAAGGCAGGGATTGAGCACCTGCCTTCCTTTTGTTTTTCATTATTCCAGTTATCAGTTTCGCTTACAATTAAATATTTATAATAATTTATAAAAAAATCATCTAATATCTATTAAGCAATACATGAAGAAAACACTAACAATACTTTGCATAGCTGGTTTGTTTGCATTTACAGTGAGTGAAACTCAGGCACAGGATACCCGGTTTGGAATCAAAGGCGGCTTGTCATTTTATAAAGTTGCAGGAGATTTTTCAATAGATTTAATGGGGTCATCGTTATCTGAAACTTTTGACACTGGAACCAAAATGGGTTTCCACGGCGGTATTTTCATGGAAAAACCCTTAAATCAATTCTTTTCGATACAGCCCGAGGTAAACTTTATGCAAAAAGGAAGCAGAGAATCAGACGATTTTGGTGACGATATTGATTCGTTTTTTGGTGCCTTCGAAGATGATGGTGTAACAATGAGCTATATTGATGTACCCTTACTGCTGAAATTAAATATTCCTCTCGGAGACAACCTGACTCCATTTTTATCTGCCGGCGGATATCTTGGTTATCTTTTAGGTGCCGAAGTTAAGTTCGAAGGATCTACTGAGGATATCAGTAATGATGTAAAAGACATAAGCTATGGCCTGCTTTTCGGCGCAGGAGTAAATTTTGGGTTTATTTTTCTTGAAGCTCGTTATGACCATGGAATGTCAAACCTGTTTGAAAACGATCTTTTTACGAGTGGTGAGTTTAACAACAACTTCAATGGTGATTTTGGAATCGATGTTAACATAAAAAACAGGGGCATTAGCCTGGCAGTTGGCTTTATTTTTTAAAAAAGTAAAATCTGTTTTAAACCTCCTTTTGATACATTTCATTTGGAGGTTTTTTTTTGTTAAAATATTCTTATTCAATTAATACTGTTACCACTTAATTCGTATAGTTTAGATTGTTACAGAAAGATAATTTAATATCATTTTGGTGATAAAGAATTCTACTAAATCAACTTAGTGTTGTGTCAAGAATGAAGTTTCCCGTCTTTTGATTGTTGACACGACATTAGTGGTAACGGTAGTAGTTGCGGTTTTCTGCAACATTGTCCTTTACGAGACAACACATCCGCCTCAGACGGAAAATTTCACTTCGTTGGAATCACTTACGCTCGGAGCGCAGCATCTGACAGGGTGTTTAATGTATCACAAATAATGTAAAGCTGTTTAGATAAAAAAAATACCGGCCTGAACCAGCGATTAGAATCATGAAAAATTAGAAAGTTATTAATAATCAGAAAATAACTTGCTTTTTATCCCGAAATCCAATCAATTGAATGGTAAGTTGCTTTGTAAGAATTTTATATGTTTTCGAAGGCTGGTTTTAAGAGTAGAAGCAGATCTCATTTAAAAAAGGGAAAATCATAATATTTTAAAGAGACGGGGTGAAAATTATGAAAACAAAATTATTAATCCTGCTATTGGTAATGGGAGCGTTTCTTTTTTGTAACACGATAAGTCTCTATGCCCAAAATGATATAAGAGTGGGTTTGAAAGGCGGGATATCGGCATATAAAGGCAATATTGATTTTTCCAATGTTGAGATGAATACGGATTATAACAGCGGAATACTTACCGGATTATTTGTTAATTTTTCAATTCATCATTTTATTTCTGTGCAGCCGGAACTGCTTTATGTTCAAAAAAATACAGGAGATATCAACGGATTGTTAAATGATTCGGATACCGTGGAATCGGCTTTTTCATATATCGATCTGCCGGTTCTGCTGCAATTGAAGTTTCCGGTGAATCAAGTGTTTTCTCCGTTTATAACGGCTGGACCCTATATTGGATATCTACTGGAGGCGGAAGATACAATCAACGGGGTTACGGAGGATGTAAGTGAATTCATGAAAGATGTTCACTTTGGCCTTCTATTTGGGGCAGGAGTGGCACTGGGCCGTTTTTACATTGAAGCAAGGTATGACCTGGGCCTTGCCAACACTATTGATGAGGATTCATTTTTGAATGGCAGTAATGGCGGGGCGGACTTCCTGGATGAAGTGAGCGTGAATGCAAAGTTACGTGGATTCCAGTTTTCAGCGGGAATTTCTTTTTGATAGTCAGGAGTATCTTGTTTTTACCCCGGATTTCGTTTCACGCCTGTCACGAACAAACTTGTCGGGAGGAATCGCTTCGATCGGTGCTCACAGTAAATATATTAAAACAAGTGTAAGGAGTTGCTATATTTTACTTTACAATTAAATGATGGGATCTTCAAATGAAACGCTCCGAATAGTTTGGTTCTCACTGATTTCACTGAATATAGCAGTTTTTTTAGATTTTTGGGATGGTTTGTGGCCATACTAATGTGGATATCAACAACCAGGAATAAATAGCCCTTAACTCGCAACGTTCTATGTAAAGTTACCATGACCGCTGAAGCAGGAGTCTTTTTATTACTCAAAAAAATTAAGCCGCAGAATGATCGATGATATCGGACCGACCGTTATCAGTTGCGGATGCTTAGGATATCGGCCAGTACTCCGGCAGCAGTAACATCTTTACCGGCACCCGGCCCCTGGATTACCAGCGGCTGATCGAAGTAGCGACGGCTTTTAATTCGAATGAGATTGTTAGTACCGTTCAGTTGGCCAATGGCGGATGATGTCGAAACCGACTCGATCCCAACTTTAATTTTTCCGTTTTTAAGACTTCCGGTATATCGGAGCGTTTCGCCTTTTTCTGCAGCCTTGGTGCGTTTCTTTTCCCAGATTTCATCGTATTGGTTCAACTCTTCCAGGAATGTTGCGGAATCCACATCTTTAAGTTGTTCCGGGATCAGCGATTCAACATCAAGTTCATCGCGTTCTATTTTCAAACCGCAAATACGTGCGAGAATCAGGAATTTTCGTGCTACATCCTCTCCCGACAGGTCGTCTCTGGGATCGGGTTCAGCGTAACCAAGCCTTCGCGCTTTAATGACCGATTTACTGAAACTATTGCCTTTGTCAAGTTCAGAGAAAAGGTAGGTCATGGTCCCGGAAACCACACCACTCAGCTCCAGGATTTCATCCCCAGTAAATTGCAGATTTTTGATAGCATAGATAATCGGCAGGCCGGCACCCACATTGGTTTCGTAAAGAAATTCCACGCCATTTTTTCCAGCTGTATAGTGCAGCGTATTAAAATCTTCCTGGCTTTGGGTATTGGCCAGTTTACTCGGGGTAACTACATGAATTTTATTTTCAAGCAGTTGAGGATAGAGCCGGGCAACGTCAGCATCGCCGGTGGCATCAATAAAAACTACTGATCGCTCAGGATAGGAGGCGAGTTTATCAATGATGGCATCCCAGTTTTTATCGGGGCCGCGAAGTAAGTCATTCAGGGAATATTCACTCTGGCTGCGATCGTACCAAAGTACGTGGCGGGCATTGCAAACGCCAAGAACACGCAGTGATTTTGCTGATCCGTTCCTGGTTACCTGTTTCAGTAATGTGCTGCCCACAGCACCAACTCCTGCTATAAATAATTTCTTCACTTTCGGGGCCTGCTCTGTTTCTGGCTGTTTTATGGCTTTTAATTGTGTCATGTTAATGTATAGCTGTGTTGTTTTTCAGTAAATGTCTGGATAATCTTTGTCAATTGCTTAAACTCTATAAGGAATGCGTCGTGGCCGTAAGGAGACTGTACTTCGCTGTACTCACCGTTAGAAAGTAGTTTGGCAAGCTCCTTTTGTTCGTAAACCGGATAAAGGTGGTCGGAATCTACCCCAATCACATTAACGGGAATCTTTACTTGTTTCAGAACTTCTTCAAAAGGTTTCCTTTCACGCGATACATCATGCGTATCCATTGCTTCGGTTAAAAGTATGTAGGAATGGGCATCAAAACGTTCGGCAAGTTTTTTTCCTTGATAGTTCAGGTACGATTCTACCTGAAAAAGATCTTTCTTATTTTCCTGTTCATTTCTGCCGAACCTGGACTCATAATTTTTGGGAGTTCTGTACGTGATCATGGCCATCATTCGTGCGGCGGCAAGTCCGCCATCAGGTCCGTCGTTTCTGTTGTAATTACCACCATTCCATTTGGGATCATTCTTTATGGCTGCCCTCTGTGCATGACTAATGCCGATTGCCCAGGCGCTATGAGCCTTACCCATTGCCATCAACACGGCAGACTGAATCCGCGGGTCCATGATTGAAAATTCGAGTGCCTGCATGCCGCCAAGAGATCCCCCCAGAACCAGCTCAATTCCTTTGATTCCGAGCCGGTCCAAAACCAATTGCTGAAAACGGACCATATCCCTCACGGTAAGGGAAGGAAAATCATTCAGATAAGGTTTTCCGGTTTCGGGGTTTACAGACCATGGGCCCACCGACCCGTACGGACTGCCCGGTACATTTATACAAATGATAAAGTTTTTTTCGGGATCGCAAACATTCCCCTTACCAAAAATTCCGGGAAACCACTCATCAGCAGCGGCGTGGCCCGTAAGTGCATGGCAAATCAGAATTACATTATTCTTCTCCTTGTTCAGCTTTCCCCAGGTTTTGTAAGCTGCTTCAGGATGTTTGAAAATAAAACCGGATTCGGTTATAAATGGATTGTCTAATATTACCTTTGTAATTCCTTCGTTCATTCTTTTTTGTTTTTAAAAAAAACCTACCAGAAGCGATGAACAACACTCCCGGCAGAGATTTTTTCAGTACGGTGTAAAGTGCACACTGCCATTCAATTCCACCGGATTTTTTATAATATCCAGCACAGGACAGCGGGTTACAGATAGTTTTTCAAGCGTTTTGAGCTTTTCGGTGTCGGTTTCATTGGTTTCGATTGTGGTTTTATAAGAAACGGATTTAAAACCGGCTCGCTCATCTGACAGGTTAAGAAAACCATGAAGATCCAGGTCACCTTCAACTTCTACGTTTACCGATTTCAGATCGATGTCCAGAACGGTAGCATACGCTTTAATAACAATTTCCTGGCATGCTGCAAAAGCACCCAGTACATATTCAACCGGGTTGGGACCTTTGTCAGTTCCGCCCAGTTCTACCGGTTCATCAGAAACGAACTCAAAATTCCGGATGTTTACATCGGTCAAAAAACCGTTTTCGAGTTTTGATTTGGCCCGGAATGTGGAGCCTGCCTGTTTCGGATCTTTTTGGATATTAGAAATCAGTTTCAGAATAGCTGCTTTTAGCTGTTCATCATTTGTGGAAATAAGGGTTTCTGCTGTACTCATAACTTTGTATTTTA
>SLGL01000383.1 GCA_007123785.1 Balneolaceae bacterium | reverse complement strand
GCGGATCTGGAAATTAGTTCGAGAGAATCTTTCCGGACAGCCAGGACAGAGCAACACGGAAGAGTAAAAATTGCAGCTATCCAATCACAAGACGGGGTCGAACTGTTTACTTCAGACCAACAGGCAGCTCTTCGGTTTGATCCGCAAAATAACTCTCGCACAGTACGTGTACTTCTTTGGGAAGGGAGTGCAGATGAAGAGCATGAATTTTATGCCCTGGCAGCTGATCATCAGGATCCGGATGATATAAACCGGTTTACTGAACCCGGCTCCGGTTTGTGGGATCCGCTGATCACAACAGGTGAGCTGGGGGAGACTGATGGGCCTTATGCCGTGGATATCGTTACATTTCCCCTGGAGAACCCGTACGATGTATTTTTTCACTTAACGGGAGTAGATTTTACGGATGACGGGCGCGCATTCATAACAACCATGCATGGTGATGTCTGGCTTGTGGACGGACTGGATGACTCCCTGCAGCAAATTACCTGGCAGCGGTTTGCAACGGGACTGAACATGCCGTTTGGAGTGAGAGTCGTTGATGGAAAGATTTACGTTTCGAACGAAGATGAACTGACGATTCTGCACGACCGGAACGGTAACGGGCAGGCCGATTATTATGAAAACTTTCGTAATCTGATCGCACCGGGACGTGGTGCATGGCGTCAGGCTTTTGGCCTTGAAGTGGATGCTGAAGGTAATTTTTATTTTGCACGAGGCAGAGGGCACCGGCAAATCGAAGATGCAAATGGCGTCTTTCGGATTTCACCGGATGGAAACGAAATGGAAAGAATTGCGGTAGGATTTCGGCAGCCCTGGACCATGGGAATCAGTCCATCCGGACGGGTGACCGTAACCCAGCAAGAGGGTCCATGGGTGCCGCAAACACCGGTTCATAAAATTGATCTGGAGACAAGGAAAGGAAATTTTTACGGTGATATGAATACCTACCGCGTGGAGGATTATCCCAGAGAACTGGGTTTTGAACCTCCTATTCTCTGGCTGCCGCGACATATCGATAGCTCGGCCGGCGGACAGGTGTGGGTGGATTCAGACCGATGGGGGCTTCCAAAAGATCAGATGCTTCATCTGTCATGGGGCAGAAGTTCTTTAATGCAGCTAATGCATGAACAGGTAGATAGTGACCGTCAGGGCGGGGTTGTACCGATTGTGTCGTTTCAAAATATGAGGCCAAGAACAGGCAGATTCAACCCGGTGGATGGTCAGTTATATGTCGCCGGATTTGAAAATCAGGGATTTCAGCGGGTTCGTTACACCGGAAAAAATGTAAACATGCCTGTGGCGATTCGGGCTTATGAAAATGGAATTTGGTTGCAATTCAGTGATCCGCTAAATACCGAAAGTGCCGGTGATGTCAGCAGATATACTGTTCATCGGTGGAACTACATCTGGCAGGAATATTACGGCTCTCATCACTATTCAGTTGAAAATCCGGATCGCTTCGGTGAGGATATAGTTCCGATAGAGTCCGTAACAGTTCTGAACAACGGCATGGAAGTTTTTCTGGAAATTCCTGATATGATGCCTGTTCACCAGATGCGGATTACCTACGATATTGAAGCTGCCGACGGAACAAGCCTGGAAGAAAGCATATATAACACCGTTCATGCTTTGAGGCCGGCATTTACCCATAGCGGAGGGCAGGCGTCTTTAGAGTAGAATTTGAATGGTCCATCACGTTCATTAGCTGTAATCAAAGATAGGGCCGGTATCAAATGCTGCCAATGATGATGAAGAAACATTGCGGGTTTCCTTACGAAGGTTTACAATTGACATAACAATAATAGTTTTGTGTGAGTAGCACTAATTGGGTTATAAGAGCCCGAAGCCGTTGGAGTTATGCTTTCATACTGCGCAGATGTTTGGTGTTCAATAGTTTTCAGACGATCACAATACCTGTTTTGCTGCCCGGAATCGGGTAGGGATAGGTTCCATCTGCAAGAGGCTGAACGGGTGCTTCAGAATCAAGAGTCAGGTTTTCCGGAACAAGAACAACATCCGAGTTGAGGGCTTCATCCCACTCAATAAGCCCTCCGGAGTGGACAGCCATTCGACCCATGATATCTGTCATAGTACTTTTAGCTCCCCATTCGGTATCGTTGTGAGGTTTGTCTTCCCTGATCGCTTTATACAACACATCATTTTCGATCTGAAACGGGCTTGGATCATTCGTATCCTGGTAACTCCAAAGTTCATCACCGTCGCGGCTTTTAATGTCGCTGTCCCGCCAGGCGGCGTGGTTTGCCCGTCCTTTTGTACCTTCAAAATAGCAGCCTCTGTTCACCCAGGCTCCGGGAATATGCCGGGTTGTACTATGGAGTCTCATGCCATCGGGATATTCGTATTCGATGTAGAAATGGTCGTAAATATCTCCGTGTCCCGGCTCCTTCAATACGGCTCTTCCGCCGGTTCCGAATGCACGGATTGGATAATCATCTTTTACCCAGTTAATGATATCGGTAACATGAATAGTCAAAGCCGCAGGTGAACCAGCCCAAAGCCAGCAAAAGTGACGCCAGTTACTTAACTGATATTCCAATTCCGATTGGCCTTCTTTCCGGGGCACAAGGTTGATTTCATTAATGTAATATTGGCATTTGGCAGATGTGATGTCTCCGATCATTCCGTCATGAAGGCGTTTCACAAACTCATTTTGTCGAATACCATATCGGTTTTGTAATCCCACTACAACTTTTAACCCTTTTCGGTCTGCTTCCCTGCCTGCTGCAAGCACCTTACGGACTCCGGGTGCATCAGCAGCAACCGGTTTCTCCATAAATACATGCTTCCCGGCCTGTACTGCATACTCAAAGTGAAATGGTCTGAAAGCGGGAGGAGAGGCTAAAATAACAACATCGGCAAGATCGATAGCCTGCTTATATGCATCCAGACCAACAAACTTGTGTTCTTCCGGAACCTTGATATAATCACTGATTCCCTGCAGATTCATTAAGTTACTGTAGCTGGTATCGATTTTATCACGAAATACATCGGCCATTGCCACCAGTTCCACAGGTCCTTCTGTTTGTATGGCATCCCGTACGGCACCTGTACCACGCGCGCCGGATCCGATAAGGGCAACTTTTAATGTATCACTTCCTGCAACATAAGCACTTGCCCTGGTTGTCAAAGGACTGATGAGTGAGCCGCCTATCAAAGCAGCAGAACTTCCCAGGAATTTACGGCGTGAAATGCCCAGGATATTCTGATTTGTTTTTTTCATAATGTTTTTTGTTTTCATGGCAATTTTGGTACAGAGTTGATTATGATTTATGATGCACAGTTCTGATAATATTAAACGGCAAGCTTATAAATTATATTTTCAGTATAGTTTGTATAGATCTCATTTTTACAAAAAAACGACACAATTCAAAAGATAAAATTTTTCAAATGCTTTCAATTTATTATAATTAAAAAGAAATTGTGTGTCAAAATAATAGTGGGAATTATCATGATTTTTTAAGTGCTTTTCTGCATTGATGAGGCCAGAAATATGAAAATGTCAGGTTTATAGTTCGTTTTTAAAGGGAGAAGTTTTTGTCTTTCAGATAAAAGTTCAAATAAACGTAAACAAATAAGTCAATAAAAATGGAGCCATATGAGTACAAGAAGGGATTTTTTGAAGAAGTCGATGGCCGGTTCGGCCGCAGTTGCATTTAGCGGTTTGTTGCCTCTGTTTGGCAAACATTCGATGGTCTACAGCCCAACAATTGCCGGAGAAGTGAGAACACCCTATCCTACTGTGAATAACCTGGCAGTTGAGTGGTTTATAGACGGAGATTTTAATTTGAGTGGAGTTGTTTACGTTGAATTTCGTGAGAAGGGCAGTTCAATCTGGCATGAGGGGATGCCGCTGAGAAGAGTGCCGGCGGGCTCAAATGTAGGATTCAGCTGGGCAAACAAGCATTCCGGCAGCATATTTAATCTTAAACCAGATACAGAGTATGAGATCAGGCTCAGCCTGGAAGATCCGGACGGGGGTTCTGAGCAGAGGCTGGTAGAAGCCAAAACACGACCAGAGCCCCGTGTTGGGCCCAATGCAGAGATCATTGAAATAGCACCCGGCAGTTATGACATGCTGGAAACGAAAAGCGGCACAGAAAGCAGGCCTGTGGTTTATCGTTGCAGTGAAGGTGAAGCCACTTTCAAACAAATTGATGTAAGCAACAAGAAATGGGTATTTATTGAAAAGCTCAATGTCGTAAATAATGAAGAGCGAGGACAGGGGATTATCCTGAGTGGCGCAGAAAACTGTGTGGTCTGGCACTGTAATATAAAATCCTGTTTTGGTATAGTTGCCTATATACCCGGGGCTGTAAACTGTTATATCAGTGATAATACGCTGACCGGTATTAACAATTGGGTGTCTGAAGAGATGGGGCCACATTCAATAGGTGAGGGGATTGAGATCACCGGGCCGGGTAATGTGATTTGCTACAACAAAGTAACCGGTTTTCATGACAATATCTCTACGATGGAAGACCGGCATGTTGTTAATCAGACCTGTATTGATATTCACAATAATGATATTCACATAGGGGCTGAGGATGGCATTGAAGCTGATTTCTGTTTTTCAAATTGCCGGATCTATGAAAACAGAATGACGAACTGTTTTACAGGTCTCAGTTCCCAGCCTGGCCTGGGTGGTCCTACATACTTCATACGAAACGTTATGTATAATGTCACTCATTTGTCATTTAAGCTGACAAGAGGGAGCGTTGGAGATGTGATCTTACATAATACAGCGATTAAAGTAGGTACGGGAATCGGGCTTCGTGCAAGGATTGAACACACCTATTTGCGTAACAATCTTGCGATTGGCGGCCCAAATGGCGACAGAACCTGGGGAGGGTATGGGGCAGGGAACCCTTATGCAGTCGATATAGCACAGCCCGGTGAATATTGCAGTTTCGACTACAACGCTGTTGGTGTATACGGTACTCCTTATGTAGCAGAAATTGGAGGCAGGCCATTTTCCGAAGTTGAGAAAAACGGAATTGAACGAATAACTATGGAAGAGACATTTGATAATGTGCCATTCCCAGATCCGCCGATTCCCGAATGGTCTGTACCCGATTTAAGGCCGAAAGCGGATTCCAGAGTAGTAAATGCAGGTGTCCGTATCCCGAATATTAACGATAATTACAGCGGTTCTGCACCGGATTGCGGGGCCTATGAAGCTGGGCAGGAGCTGCCTCATTATGGGCCGAGGCCTTACAGAAGTGCCTGATGATACATCGGCTCTGGGTATGCATATGCAGGGAGACGACCATTACAAAAGTCGTGCTGCCAAACGAAAAATCGTCTGCATGATGACCTTCTTATGTTTTGAATTTACTGTATTTGGAGCTTAACTTTTTTGCCCAACGCTGTCAGGAGCTGTCGCACTCTGACAGGTCTTTTTGTAAGAAACTGCTAAACATAGATCGCATTAATCCATTTCATAACCCAGGCTGTTCATCATCTCTTTTAAGCCGGGATAGATTTTTAATGCATTCTTGTAGTAAATTTTTTCGAGTACATCTTCCGGTAAATTCAACCCCTGGATTGGATTCATCTGAAAAAAGCTTCCCTCAACAATCTGATCGGTTTCAAGAATCTGAAAAGCACGGCTGTAGCGTGCCGCACGCTCCGAAATAAGGGATTCATCAAACCGTCCTATATCTGTACCAAACAGAATGCGGTCGGAATATTCGATCATAAAATCGCGCAGATTGGCATGGTCCACCAGATCGAAGTATTGAAAAGTCGCTGCCAGGTCGATATGAAAATTTGGATATTCTGATAGCAGGTATCTCAGAAAATCAATTTGTGCATTCTGTACCATCAGCCATGCCCCGTGAGCAGCAACAATCACAAGATCGGGATGACGATGAAGCACTCGTTCAAGCGAAAGTATCTGCCGCCAGAATTCAACCGGGTCTTTCGCCCAGTTTCCACGGTTGCCAAATGGCCCGTTTGGGTCTGCAACATGCACGGAAGCTCCCGGCAAACCGGTTTTCTCCATTGCTTCAAAAACCGGCTCATGTGCAGCATCATCAATATATCTGAACCCTTCTTCTCGCTCTTCCAATACGCGTTCATAGGGACCATAAAAGATTTTAAAACCTCCATAACCCATTTTATGCTTTGCCACAATCTCTTCCGGTGTAAAAGCCATACCCCTGTGAGGGGAGAAATCGCTAAGGCAGGTTAACATTCGTCCCCGGTTTACACTCTGAAACGAGTTGATATCTTTCCGCCCGGTGACATCTACCCACATGGAAAGATCAATTTGATGTTCAGCCAGCATATGATCTCTCAAATCAAAAAAAAGGCTGATGTTTTGATTGTTATCGGGCACGTGGGTGTGGACATCGATCCTCGGAATATGAGTGTAGTTTGTACTGAATTGAGAAAAAACAATCTCCGGCAGTAAAAAGAAGAGAAATAGTACAAACAGCTGTTTCATAAATGGAAGATTTCAGTTACGGTAGGTTAAATTCAGAATATATTTAAAATTCAGATCTCTTTATATCGTCAATCCGTTAATAGAAGGATTGAGAAATTGGTTCTGAAAATCATACTCAACTACATCAGTCAGATTCGAAGACGATGATTTTTTGAAATTTCAAATCGCTATAAACAATATTTTCGTGAATAATGCAGTATAAATGTAAGATTAAGAAACCCAAAGGATGTTAAATTTCTTCTTTTTTGGTGAACATGCATTATATTATTTACTCTTTTTTAAAAATCAAACAGACATGCCTTATAATTACCCCGTCCGAACCAGCCTCAATATTCATTTCGGAATCTTAT
>SLGL01000088.1 GCA_007123785.1 Balneolaceae bacterium | reverse complement strand
GCACAAAATCTACATTCCGAGGAATGTATTGTTGTTACGGCTTATGAGCCATCGCCCTTGTTGTGGACATCTGATTTTAAAATGAAACTTAACGGTGGGAAATCATGAATTGCGTTATTTGTAAAAACGGTACTATGAATGATGGTCATGTAACTGTAACCTTACAGCGTGGTGAAAGTATTCTTGTGATAAAAAATGTACCGGCTTCAGTGTGCGAAAATTGCGGCGAATATACTCTTCACGAACATGTTGCTGAACGAGTGATGCAGATTGCAGAAGATTCTGTATCGAAACACGTGGAGATTGAAGTACTGAATTATGCAGCTTAAAGTTGATACCCACGGATGATGCTTTTCTTCACCCACTTTTATCGGATACCAGTTCAAGCACCCGTTTGCCTTCATATTCCAGCTTGCGGGTTACGCGGTAGCTGCCGCCGGGTTTTTTCGGGCCACCCTCAAGGCCGTGCAACAGGGATTTTACTGACAGGCCCAGGTAGGTTTTTTTACCCGAAAGGGTGCGTGAATTATCGGTTTTTTTGCCGGTAAATACCACGTAGAGGTTGCCTGAGTTCGGATTATCGCGGTCTTTGGCCAGTTCGGCCTGTTGGCCGGGCTTGAGGCCGAACTCCCGCACCGCAGCAGTATTAAAATTGAGCATGCCGCTTTGGGTCAGGCTGGCTTTGGGCTCCGCCTGCCGGCCGCGTTGGGAAGAAATGGTTTGCAGTTTCATACGATGGATCGTTATTAATGTAATTAGTAAATGATGTTGCCGGGCAAAAACGCCATTGGAGGGGCCGCATATATTCATTGATCAGGCGGCTGAATGTATACGTTAAAGCCTCTGTGAGCCTGTTGCAAACCAGAAAAGTCATTGCGGGCATCCTCCAGGATTTGCCCGGGGCTATTCGGTATCCAGGTCATAACGAGTTCTCGACTTCATTCCGCTTTCGCTCCATAGTATTCAAACGGACGAATTAACTAAAATTAACGTCCCATCGAGCGCAGTCCCGATGTAGTTCAATCGGGACGAAGTCGAGATGCTGCACTCCCCTGTAACAAAGTACTTGAATTCATATCAAAAATATGTACCCCATGGACATTCAGAAGATTGGCCTGAAGTTTCATTTTAAATTTTAGATATACTTTCATATCATTTCGATGCTTTAAACCAAAAAAAACCACGTGCAAAGCCAAAATCTTCCGGCCGCCGGATTTTATCTGGGTATCATCTTATTTATAACCGTTCTGTTGCTTCCGGAACCAGAGGGAATGAGTCCCGATGCCTGGAAAACTACAGCACTGGCCCTGTTAATGGCTTCCTGGTGGATCACCGAAGCCATTCCCATTGCCGCCACTTCTCTGCTTCCGATCGTATTTTTGCCGCTTTTGGGCATCGCTCCGATTGGTGATGCAACGGCTCCCTATGCTAATCCGCTGATCTTTCTGTTTCTTGGCGGATTTATCATCGCCATTGCCATGCAAACCTGGAATCTGCACAAGCGAATTGCTCTTCGGATTATCCATTTTGTAGGAACTCGGCCGTCATCGATTATCATCGGGTTTATCATCGCATCCGCTTTTCTGAGCATGTGGGTCAGCAACACCGCCACGGCCCTGATGATGCTCCCCATCGCACTTTCCGTTCTTCAGGTTGCGCGTGAGAAAGAGAGTAACATTTCTATTACCAACTTTGAGATTGTGCTGATGCTCTCCATCGCATATGCCTGTAATATCGGAGGGATCGCCACGCTGATTGGCACACCGCCAAATGCACTCCTGGCCGGATTTATGCTTGATAATTATGACGTGGAAATCAGCTTTGCAAAATGGATGGCCGTTGGTATACCGCTTGTTTTAGTGATGCTTCCTCTGATGTACATAATCCTCACCAAATTCGTTTTCCCGGTAAAACTAAAAGAATTACCCGGCGGTAGTGAAGTGATCAACCAACAGTTAAAAGAGATCGGCCCCATTACCAAGCCAGAACAGCGTGTAGCACTGGTTTTTGGTGTAACAGCAGCTCTCTGGATCTTTCGCCCGCTACTCACAGACCTGCTCCCCGGACTATCTGATGCAGGTATAGCTATTTTTTCTGCAATCCTGCTCTTTTTAATTCCTTCAGGCAATCATCCCGGCCAAAAAATCCTTAACTGGGAAAACCTTCGTGGCCTTCCCTGGGGCATTTTGATTCTGTTTGGCGGAGGACTAAGCCTGGCAATGGGGATCAGCCGTTCCGGCCTGGCCGACTGGATTGGACAGAGCGTGGAACAGTTCGGAATTCTTCCGATACTGTTCATTATCTTACTCGTTATTCTTATTGTAGTATTTCTCACCGAAATTACCAGTAATACAGCCACGACGGCAGCATTTTTACCTATCCTCGCCTCTACAGCTATTGGCATGGGGCAAGACCCGATGTTTTTTGTACTTCCGGCAGCCATCGCCGCAAGCTGTGCATTTATGCTTCCAGTAGCCACTCCGCCCAACGCCATCATCTATGGGAGCGGAAAAGTCACCATCCCCCAAATGGCTAAAGCCGGCCTCTGGCTCAACATACTCTGCTCGATACTTTTGTCTCTGGCCGCATACACCCTCTTCGCCTACGTATTTGGAATAGAATTGGGGACAGTCCCCGGCTGGGTAGAATAAACTTCAAAAATGACCGGGGGCGGAGGGCGGAAGACGGGCTCATCAGTTGATTAGGGGATCTTGGCTGTTGGCAAAAAATTGACAAATTGAAAGTCGAATATCGAATATCGACAAGATGGTTTGAAAAGGGGACATTAATCTGTTTAAAAATCATAACACACTGCTGTCATGTTAACAGTAAAATGACGGGGGAGTCATCAGGCGAGTCGACTTTCACCCTTAAGAACACACCCCTCGCCCGGTTGAATCACGCTCCGCGTTTTCATCCGGCCTTTTCCCCTCCCCGAGGGGTCGGGATTTCGAAAAACTCTCAAATCGAGAGGGGACTTTTGGATTGTCACCTCCTGAATAGTTTTGTCCCGCATTTGGGCAAAATGAGTGGCTACCGGTGACAGATTTCAGGCTTGAAACATGGCAAGAGCTTTAAAATCCCATCTTGAGAGGGGACATAATCCCAAAACAGCGCAAAGCGCCCGTTTTGGGATTCAGGGGTGTGTTCGATAGGACTGTGAATGTGAAACAAAGAGTCGGACCTGATCCAGAGAAAGGAGACTAAACACACCCCTCCCCTCTCCACATCTTATTCAATTATTTAATACCTTCACGCATTCATTTTAAATGGTCAAAACCGTTGACATATACTGACAATGAAAAACCCTCTTTCTTCTGATTTTACAATCGGCTTCCTGGGAGCCGGACAACTGGCCCGGATGTCAGCCGTACAGGCATTTCGCTACGGAATGCAGGTGGCCGTATTTTCCGACCGGCCCGAAGATGAACCCGTCCAGTTTATGACACCGCATTCGTACAGCGGCTCCTTCGATGATGTGGACTCCATGATGGAATTTGCCAAATCATGCGATGTGATCACTCTCGAAAATGAATTTATCGACTCGGAAGTCCTTCGGGAACTCCGCGACCGTTCGGGAACACCGATTTTTCCCTCCCCGGAAAGCTTCGCCCTTATCGAAAACAAACGGATCGAAAAACAGACCTTTGAGGAAGCCGGAATTCCGGTCACTCCATATGCACTGATCCGTGACCAGGAGGGACTCAAAACTTTCGGAGAAACCCACGGCTGGCCCTATCTGCTCAAATCATCAAAGGGCGGTTACGACGGTTACGGCAATGAAACGGTTCAAAACAGAGAGGAGGCTCTTGCTGCATTTGAAAAACTGGGCGGCAATATCGGACACGACATTCTTGCCGAAGCCTTTGTCGATTTTACTCACGAGCTTGCCGTTCAGGTAGCCCGAAACGAAACAGGCCATGTGGTGTACCCCTGCTGCGAAACCGTACAAAAAAATCATATCTGTGTGGCGGTAAAAACGCCCGCTCCAGTCCCTTCCGACGTTCGGGAAAAAGCGCAGCAACTCGCCCTCAAAGCCACCGAAGCCATCGACGGAAAAGGAATTTTCGCCTACGAATTTTTCCTCACTACCGGCGGAGATGTTCTGCTGAACGAATCGGCGCCCCGCCCCCACAATTCCGGCCATTATTCCATAGAGGGCTGCACCACGTCGCAGTTCGAAAATCATATCCGTGCCGTCTGCGGACTTCCGCCCGGGAATCCGTCACTGATCAAACCGGCCGCCGTCATGATCAATCTTCTGGGCACTCATAAACGTGCAGCAGTGATCGAAAATGCAGAAGAAGCCATCGCCGAGCCAGGCGGACATCTGCACTCCTACGGAAAACTTCAAAGCAAACCGGGTCGTAAAATGGCTCACTATACGCTCCTTGGAGAACAGCTTGAAGCTACCTACAATAAAGCGATCCGGCTCACAAAACAGATCGAAATTTAACCTGCGGTTTCAAAAAAACAAAATCCCTTGGTGAATTATGCAGGTTATGAAAACTGTCCGTTTTTTAACGGTTATTTTGATATTGCTGGTTCCGGCTCTCTCTGCCCAGGAGGTTTCAGAGGAACGGATAAACAAGGTTTTTGAGGAGTTTAACCAGCCGCAGACACCGGGTTGTGCTGTGGGAGTCAATTATCTCGGGGAAACGGTTTTTGCCAAAGGATACGGAACCGCCAATCTGGATTACGGTATTCCCATCACGCCCGACTCGCGTTTCATGATCGCTTCTATTTCCAAGCAGTTTTCCGCCGCTGCCCTCCTGATGCTTGAACAGGAAGGCACATTGGATCTGGATGACGACCTCCGCTCCGGCATTCCCGAAATCTCTCAGTTCGGCTATCCCGTTACAGCGCGGCAGCTTATTCACCACACCTCCGGGCTCCGTGATATTTACAACCTGCTCATCATAGCAGACATCGGCCTGGATAATACCACCACAGCCGGACAGGCTCTTGAATTGCTCTCCCGGCAGCAGAAACTTAACTTTGAACCGGGCACACAGCACCTCTACAGCAACATGGCCTATTTCCTGATATCGGTCATTGTAGATAATTTTTCCGGGTTAAGCTTGCGGGAATACTCTCATGAACACTTTTTAGAACCGATCGGGATGGATGCCACCCACTGGCACGACAATACTGAAAAGATTGTGCCCGGCCGGGTGATCAGCTACCTCCCCACAAATGACGGGTCCGGAATGTTTTACCGCGGCAATATGGACCGAGTGGGAGCACGGGGGCTGTTTACCACTATTTCGGATTTTGCCAGATGGGATCTCAACTTCACTGAAAACCGATCAAACCTGGACAATTTTACATCCGGGATGATTGAGCCGGGTTACACAACGGAGGCCGATTCCATCAATTACGCAAGCGGCCTCCGGCTCGGCAGGTACAAATCGCTCCCCACATTCGGGCACGGCGGCAACTATATGGGCTTTCGCTCTCATTATATGCGCTTCCCCGATCAGGATCTTGGAATTTTTGTGTTCTGCAACAAGAGCAGCATCAACCCGGTGCAGTATGCACAAAAAGTTGCCGATCTCTATCTTGAATCTGTTTTTGATAAGCAGTTTGATGAATACGCCGGCACCTACCGAAATGCAGGACTGAACACAGAATTTTCTGTAAAAATTAAAAACGGCGATCTCTGGCTGAAACGCGCATTTGAAGAGCCACGGGAATTATCGTGGTCCGATAATGACCGGTTTTCGACGGACCGGTGGAACCTGAAATTTCAGCGCAATGATGACGGCGAGATCCGCTCTTTTAACGTGGAGGCACCCCGAACCGGAACGGTAACATTCATCCGGAAATCCGACTGATGATGAACAAAATAAAACCAATTTCCCGATTCCTCTTCACCCGAAGCCCCGTATCCCTCTCTGTTTTATGGATGCTTTTTCTTTTTACAGTAACAGGGTCAATCATCAGTTCCCCAGGCCCGGCCGATCCGGTGACTGGAGAACTCCTTGAGAAGATTGACCGTATTTTTGAAATATACGACACGAATGAAGCTCCCGGCTGCGTGGTATCCGTCTATCAGAACGGGGAAACCATTTTTCAGAATTCGTACGGACTGGCCAATCTCGACTACGGAATCGCACTCAGTGACAGCTCCTCTTTTTATATGGCATCCATTTCAAAGCAGGTCACCGCCGCAGCGGTGGGGCTGCTGATTCTGCGTGGTGAACTGTCCCCGGATGCTCCCGTATCCGATTATCTGGACGACTGGCCGGAATGGGCCGGGGCGATACAGGCCGGTCACCTGTTCAACCACACATCCGGCCTTCCCGATATGTACGATCTGATGGATATTGCGGGTATCTCCCTCAGCAATGTAATGACGATTGATGACTACCTCGAAATCGTTAAAAACGGAGAATCACTCAAACATGATCCCGGTACGGAATATTCCTATACCAACAGCGGATATACGGTTCTCGCTAAACTGGTTCAGGAGATTACAGGCATGGATTTTTCGAAATTTGTGGAACAGGAACTCCTGCAACCGCTCGGTATGAACAGCACACATTTTCATGACAACCGCCATCGCGTGATACCGAATCGAGCTATCAGTTACGCTCCGGGCAGCAATGGTTTTCGGCAAACCTACCTGAGCAATTTTCAGGGAGTCGGCCCGGGCGGACTCTACTCCACTCCTTCCGACTGGCAAAAATGGGATGCCTTCTGGCAGGGAGGCGATGAAATTTCTTCAGAGTTTTCAGATCTCAAATCCCTGATGCAGGAACGCGTAATTATGGATGATGAACCGCTCAACTACGCGATGGGGCTGCAGATCAATGAGTGGAAAGG
>SLGL01000159.1 GCA_007123785.1 Balneolaceae bacterium | reverse complement strand
GAACAGTGGATCGAAAAAGAATCGAAAACACTGCAGGCCGGTGATTCTGTTTTTATCCCGAAAGATATGGTTCACGCCACCTTTAACGAGAGCAATGAGCCGGTCTCATTTTTAGCGATCCTCTCCCCTGCCACGGACTATGAAAACGCAACCGTGGACGTGTTTGAGGAAGAGCCATGGAAGGGTTTAAAGTAAAATCAGAAAAAAAATACCCCCACTCATGAAAAAAACTGTCCTGCTCGTTGGTACATTTGACACCAAGGGATCCGAATTCGGTTTTATCCGCGACCTGATTGAAGAACGCGAACTCAACACTCTTTTAATGGACACCGGTATTCTGGGCGAACCGGCCATCGAGCCGGATATAACTGCGGATGAAGTGGCCCGTGCAGGCGGAAGCTCTCTTGCACAGCTTCGTGAACAGGGCGACCGCGGGGCCGGTGTGGATGTGATGATCCGGGGAGTGCAAACCCTGGTCCGAAAACTATTTGATGATGGCCGCTTTGATGCCATGCTGAGCCTGGGAGGCGGAGCCGGTACCAATATCGGGACTGCGGGAATGCGCGAACTGCCCGTTGGCGTACCAAAAGTGATGGTTTCCACACTTGCCTCGGGAGACGTTAGTTCGTTTGTGGATGTCAAAGATATCACGATGATGTACTCAGTGGTAGACATTGCCGGGCTAAACCGTCTCTCTCGCCGAATTCTTGCCAATGCGGCCGGGGCTATTTGCGGGATGGTGGAAACCGAACTGCCGAAGAGGGATGAAAAACCGCTGATTGCTGCTACAATGTTTGGGGTAACCACACCGTGCGTTACCCGGTTCAGGGAGTTGATGGACCAGGCAGGCTATGAAACAGTCGTGTTCCATGCAACAGGATCGGGAGGCCGGGCGATGGAAGGGCTGATCCGGGATGGATATTTTACGGCTGTGGCCGATCTGACAACAACCGAGTGGTGCGATGAGGTAGCAGGAGGAGTTCTCTCGGCCGGGCCGAACCGGATGGAGGCCGCCGCAGAGACCGGGATTCCGCAGGTTGTCTCATGCGGCGCACTCGATATGGTCAATTTTAATGCCATGGATACGGTGCCTGAACGATATAAAAAACGCAATCTATATAAACACAATCCTACAGTAACACTGATGCGCACCACAGTTGAGGAGTGCAAAGAAATTGCGATACGAATGGCTGAAAAACTAAACCGTGCCAAAGGCCCGGTGGTACTATTACTGCCCCTGAACGGCGTAAGTATGATGGATCGCGACGGACAGCCATTTTACGATCCCGAAGCCGACCAGGCTCTGTTTGATTCTCTGAGGGAAAGTATAGCACCAAATGTACGCCTGATTGAACTCGATCTGAATATTAACAACCCAGAATTTGCCAAAGCCGCAGCTGATGAGTTGTTGGGAATAATGGGTTCGGGAAAATGACAATTTCCGGAATTTTTTATTTGTGATTTGGTGCCGGAAATTTTAAAAAGACAGGTCCATAAATTATGATCGATTTATCCATTAAACAATTAACGATTAACCAATAAACCATTTAAAATGCCATTTATTAAATACGAGGAGTGCCTGAACCGTTTGAATGCCCAGGTGAAAGAGAAAAAGCCGATCATCGGAGCTGGTGCGGGTACCGGAATATCAGCTAAATTTGCCGAACGCGGCGGAGTGGATATCATCATCATTTATAACTCCGGGCGCTACCGTATGGCAGGCCGTGGAAGTGTAGCCGGACTCATGCCTTACGGTGATGCCAACGCCATTGTAATGGATATGGCCGGTGAAGTGCTGCCGGTTGTGAAAGATACCCCGGTTCTGGCCGGTGTGTGCGGAACCGACCCGTTTCGTCTGATGCCCGTTTTTCTGAAGCAGCTCAAAGAGATGGGCTTCGACGGGGTGCAGAACTTTCCGACCGTGGGAGTCATTGACGGCAACTTTCGCCAAATCCTGGAAGAGACCGGAATGAGCTACGACCTGGAAGTAGAGATGATCCGGCAGGCCCACGAACTGAAGATGCTGACCTGTCCCTATGTTTTCGACGAAGAGCAGGCGGTAAAGATGACAGAAGCCGGAGCTGATATTATTGTGGCCCACATGAATACAACTACGAGCGGGTCGATCGGTGTAAGCGAGAATGTGGCCCCAACACTGGAAGAATCCGCTAAACGAATACAGGCCATTCACGATACAGCAAAAGCCATCCGTGAAGATGTGATTGTTCTGTGCCATGGCGGACCTGTGGCAGAGCCTGAAGATGCACAATACATTTTCGAGAATACCGAAGGTGTAGCCGGATTTTTTGGTGCTTCCAGTATCGAACGCCTGGCCACTGAGAAGGCCATCGAAGCACAGGCACGATCGTTTAAAGAGCTCAAGCTTTAATCTACCCGTAACAAACAACAAAACCCACAGGGGGTTTTTAAATCCCTGGTATTTGATGCAAAACTGAAGCCCTCTGAACCCATGACCAATCCATTGAAATCACTCTCCTTGATTACCGCACTAACCTATATTTTGTTTATGTTGGTGATTTCCAGTTGCTCTGAAGAACAAACAGCAGAGTACTCCGAAAAACCTCAACTTAAGGTGCTTTTTCTGGGCGATGACCGCGGCCACGAACCGAGTGTGCGACTGCGTGATGTGGGGCGGCCGATGCTGGATCGCGGTATTCACCTCTACTACACCAGTGACCTGAATGATATCAATCCCGAAAACCTGGCAAAGTTTGATGTGGTGCTCCTCTACGCAAACTATCATGAGCCGCATTATCCTGAAACCTCTGCGGATGTAGAAAACGCCCTGGTCGGCTACGTTGAAAACGGTGGCGGATTTGTAGGCCTTCACTCGGCGTCGGGTAATTTCAGGGATTCGGAGCGGTTCATCGACATGCTGGGAGGAGAGTTTGAATCTCACGGAGAGGGGACTTTTTCTACCCGCATTGCCGAACCGGAACACGAAATCATGGCCGGTTTTGAGGGTTTCGAAAGCTGGGATGAAATCTACGTCCACCAGAATCACAACGAAGAAAACCGGACGGTGCTCAGCTACAGGGAGGACGAGCCGTACACCTGGATCAGAAATCACGGAGATGGGCGGGTTTTTTATACGGCGTGGGGCCACGACGAAAGGACCTGGCAAAACCCCGGCTTTCACGATCTAATGGAGAGGGGTATTCGCTGGGCAGCCGGTCAGGATGTGCAGGCCAAAATTGCCGAACGCGAAATCGGAAATCCGTTTGAGTACACTGTGCTGGATGTCCCCTTTCCCCCTCCCCACTACAAAAGGCTGGAATATGAGGAGGAAGTTGGCCCGATGGATCGCGGAGCTAACAATCCGCGCTATTACCGCAAGCAGCTTCCGGTTGATGCTGTCACCGCCAAAGAGCGGATGATTGTTCCGCCGGGATTCCGTGTGGAACTGTTTGCCGCAGAGCCGGATATTGTCAATCCCATCTCGATGAACTGGGATGAACAGGGCCGCCTCTGGGTGATCGAATCGATTGAATACCCCTACCCCCGGGATTTCTGGCCAGATGGAGGCGGCAAGGACCGCATCCTCATTCTGGAAGATACAAACGGAGACGGGCGTGCCGATGAATTTACTGTTTTTGCGGACGACCTGAACATCCCGACAAGCCTTGCATTCTCTAACGGCGGCATTATAGTTCACCAGGCACCCGAAACCCTCTTTCTGAAAGATACCACAGGCGACGGCAAAGCCGACTACCGTGAAGTGCTGTTTGAAGGATGGCAGCAGTGGGACACCCATGCCGGGCCAAACAACATGCACTACGGTCTGGATAACCAGATCTGGGGTGTGCTTGGTTATGCAGGTATGGATGGAACTGTTGGCGGAGAGCATCATGAATTCAGGATGGGCGTGTACCGGTTCAAACCGGATGGATCGAATCTGGAATTTTTACGGAGAACGAACAACAACACCTGGGGGCTTGGTTTCAATGAGCAGGGAGAGGCGTTCATCTCAACGGCAAACGGCAATCCCAGCACCCATTTTCAGTTTCCCCGCCGCCTTTACGATAATTTGTCGGGCCTGGATGATTCTGTTACCGACCGGCTCACAGATACGGCTCGCATCATTACGCTCACCAACCTGTTTCGGCAGGTTGACTGGGTTGGTGCGTTTACATCGGCCGCAGGGCATGCCCTCTACACCGCCCGTACCTACCCGCAGGAGTACTGGAACCGGATTGCCTTTGTAACGGATCCCACGGTTCAGCTTGTAGCCGAATTGATCCTGGAAGAGAATGGTTCAGGCTATCGGGCTGAACACCCCCGGAATTTGATTGCCAGCGACGATGAATGGTTCAGTCCGGTACAGGCAGAGGTGGGACCGGACGGGCATATTTGGATTGCCGACTGGTACAACTACATCATCCAGCACAATGCCGAAAGCGATCGCCAGGAGCCTACGCCGGGCAACGCTTATGCCAACCCGCTGCGCGACCGGGAGCACGGCCGCATCTATCGGATTGTGTACGAAGGAGCCGATCGAGCTGAAAATCTTACACTGGCAAATGCTTCATCTGAAAAACTGGTGAGCACACTTGTCCATGAAAATATGCTTTGGCGCAAGCATGCTCAGCGGTTACTTGTGGAGCGCGGAGAGGCGGATGTGGTTCCTTCGCTTATCCAGCTGGTGAGAGACCGCTCCGAAGATGAAACCGATGTTAATGTGGGAGCTATTCACGCACTCTGGACGCTGCATGGCCTTGGAGAATTGGGCCAGGCCTCCGGTGATGCGTTTGATGCCGCAGTAGAAGCCTTACAGCATCCGTCGGCATCGGTTCGAATGAATGCCGTTCAGGTGCTTCCCAAAGCAGAGGAGTCGGTGACTGCTCTTCTTGAATATTGTCTGCCCGATGATGAGAATATGAAAGTCAGGCTGAAAACACTCATCGCCTTTGCTGATATGCCGGAAAACAATGATGCGGGTGGAGCCATATTTTACACTCTCAACAAAGAGGAAAACCTGGAGGATCGATGGATCCGGGAAGCTGCATCGCTGGCGGCTGCTGTACACAATGTGGGTTTTCTGGCTGCAGCCGATGAGGCAGGAATGCTTCCTGATGAAGCTGCTGTACCCGAAAATGAAGGCGCTGAACAGACACTTGAGGGTATCATTGCATTGGTGCTGAGCGAAGATCCTTCAGCAGTTGAAGAGATCGGTCGGGATGTAGCTATGGCTGATGATGACGCCTTTGATATGATTCTGGAGCTGGGTGTGGTGGAAAATGTCATGCGATTCGATATGGAAGAGATCCGTGTTCAGGCAGGCCAGACCATTCGGATCGATTTTACCAACACTGATAATATGGAGCACAATATGCTGATCATTAAACCCGGCACACTCCAGGAGGTCGGGCGGCTGGCCGACCAGATGATTACAGCACCTGACGGACGTGAGCGGCTCTATGTTCCCGATTCCCCCGACATTCTCGCTTTCACTCCTTTGCTGGACCCCGGTGAAAGCTATCAGCTTGTATTCAGTGTGCCTGATGAACCGGGAGAATATCCGTTCGTCTGTACCATTCCCGGCCACTGGCGCATTATGAACGGGGTGATGATTGTGGAGTGAACAAAACAATGTTGAATTGACACCCTTTTTCTGGGATAAATAAATGATTTTAAGTAAAAGTTTGGTCAGTCAACATTGTTATTCGCGTAATTGAAAAAGAATAATAAAAAATTACTCTTTCATTTTGGTTTAAACTTTTTCAGAATGTGAAATATCGCACCCCTTCTCTTTTCATGAATTTTGCAACTTCGGGCGGTGCAGCTACTCCAATACCTTCCATGAGATTCTCTTCCGTATAATCTCTGTTTGGAAGGAAAATTCCGCAGACTTCAACCTTCACACCACGGTCAATCAAACCATTCAGCAGTTGCTTTGGGGAGCGGTTAGCCGGAGCAAATTCAGGAGACTCTGTTTCTCTGATAGCCAGCTCTCCGGCTTCACTGCAAAGCAGAACCCTGATAGATACATCTTGGTTGGCAGACTGTGTTGCAAGAACCATCGCCATCATTTGAGTTTCGGCATCACCGGAAGTTAGAACTACAAAAAGGTCTTCTGATGAATTATCATTGTTGGATAGCACACTGATTGGTACAAGTATTAATGCTATTAAGGTAATTAGTTTCATTATGATTTAAGTTGTTGTTAAGATTTAAATACAGGTATAAATTCTTTGAGAGGCATTTCGGTTGAAGACGGATCGTTTTGGTCCCTTTCAAGGGTCATTTCGTAAATGACTTTATCGCTTCTGTAAAATCGCTTCTGATAATACACTGCTTTTCCGCCAATCGTAAATGTTGTCCTGTCGATCAAAAGCAGCGGCGATTTTTTTGGGATTTTCAGATCAGTCGCAAGTTGATCATCAGCAATACACGCCGACATCCGGTAACAACCACGAACAATAGGAATATCGTAGTTCTCTTCGAGCTGACGATAAATGGTGGCCTCGTCAAGTTTATCTTTGTCCAAAAGCTGGCCATACAGAATTGGCAGCCAGGTGCTGTCGAACGCCACTGGTTCACCGTTACCCAACCGCAGTCGATCGATTCGAATCACTTTCGTACCCTCTTCGATATCCAGAATACCGGACAGCCAGTCCGGAGTGTCCACAGTGATAAAGTCACAAACAACTGATGATGCTTTGAGACCTGCTTTAGCCATGTCCTCATTAAAATCGGTCAGGCGAACCAGATTGTGAGGCGCCCGTTCGTCGCTGACAAAAGAGCCAAGACCCTGGCACCGATAAATGATGGATTCACTTTCCAGTGATTGAAGAGCCCTCCGAATTGTAACCCG
>SLGL01000436.1 GCA_007123785.1 Balneolaceae bacterium | reverse complement strand
TCAAACAGGCCCTGATTATGAGTACCTATACACAGATTCTTTATCATCAGGAGGTTCATCATCGAAATGAGACCTTTACGGAGGAGATGAAGAGATTATTAAAAGAGCATGGCATTGTCTATGATGAAAAATACCTTCTCTGAATCTTTAATTTTCGCCCCGTCAAAAGAAAGAGTTGATTGAACCCCATTCGGGGTTTTCTTTGATTTTTATTTTTTACCCCCCGATCCCGTTGTAACGTGATCCGGGGCTATTCGGATTTGATCCCTCCGGGATCATCAACAGCTCGAACTTGTCCAAAACTACCAGAACCTGCCACAGATTCTTGCCTCTGAAGGAGTCTGCCCCAAGATACCCTGGTTGTTTGACTTTAAACTTGATTTTCGCTTTAAATGACTAAAATAAACTCCGGGCTAAATATCCTTGAAGCGTCGGGATTTCCTTGTCACCAATGGTAGTAAAAATAGAATTATGCCGCCTTTTTGAAGAAAAACATTGCGGGTTTTTCCCGCACGGGTACACAACATCAAAGACAGATTTCAAACAAATATATATCAATAACATACGTGATGTTTATATAAATTACTGTGAGATATCCGGGCTAATCCTTCACCAATCAAGGCCAAAGGAAATGATGCCATTTATATCTGTTCAGTCTTGGAATAAGGTTTCTATACGGAACGTTTTGGACAGATGTAAAACAAATTATAGATTTCGTTTACAAGAAAGGATTAAGATGCTTTTTGAAATGCTCGTACAAGTTTTTCTCATGAAGTTCTTCATTTTCTTCAAGAACCTGCATTAGCCTGGTCTTAAAATGTTTCGCTTCCGGAAGATCTCCGGAAAGTACAGATCCGAATGTTACGTGCAGTACCTGTCGTGCATCGTCATCATCCAATAAACCCAACAGCCCTTCTTCATCCAATGAATCCGGGTCAGGAACTTTATCAACACCGGCAGAAATATGATAGGTTTTCTTGTCGGTCTCGAAACGTCCAAGGGAAAACTTCAGGATTTCACGGAAAAATTCGGGATCAGCTTCTGCGATGGTCCGCAGTGCTTCGAGATAACTGGTACCTGCTGTTTTTACATGTACAACTCCGCCCCCAAGTGCACCAATCACCTCATACACCGAAAATTTATCGCTGCCTGAGTGGATACTGAGTTTATACCCCCCAAATTTTTCAGCTATGGCCAGATGTTGTTTGTATTCACTGCGGAATTGATCCAGATCTCCTTTGAAATCGATTCCTTTTTCAAAATCTCCGCAGAATCGAGGTGCCACGCTAACCAATTCTACACCAAGGCGGTGTAGCTCAGAAACAATCAGGTAATGTTCAAAAAGAGTGGTTGGCCTGCTGGTTTCATCAACAGAAAGTTCCAGTTCGGCGGGATGCTCCGGATAGGCTGATTCAATATAGTCAGCCAGGGATTTTGTGTGTGTGATGACCTGGCCATATTTCACCATACCGGTCATAATCTCTCTGTGTGTTGTCTGGAGTTCAAATCCATCCGAGAGAGTAACCGAAGTATTCTTAAACCGGTTCAACAGGGCTTCGGGTTGATCTTGCAGCAACCCCCAGGGGAGTTTTTTGTAATAATCCTGCACCTCTTCGTCACTCATCGAGATGGCATCGTTTACAACGTAATCGCTTGGATCGATCGTCAGCATGGTATAACCGGCTTTCACCATCAGATCAATATCTTTTTTGGTTTTTAAATGGTCTCCATCAGCCCCGAATCCATCATGAAACCCCTCCTGGAATACCGACCATATGGCTGCATCCATCACTTCTTTAGCCGTTCGTTTGGTTCGCTCAAGTTCCCGGATAGACTGCTGGGCCAGCACGGGCATAAACCCGGTTCCCCGAACAGCTCGCAGATGCGCAGGTCCGGCATTGCCTAAACGATCTCCAAAACCATAGGAATTTACTTTTCCAATTAATTTTGCCCTGGTAAAATCAAATCGCTCTCTTATGGCTTGAGCATGTTCGTGAGAAAGTTCACAAATTGTTGCATTTCCATCTCCAAAAGATACCACTTCACCTTTAAATACTGCCGGAACGGTTATTCCATTCTCACTGGCAACCACAAGATATTTTTTCGCATCTTTACGAATCATCAGATAGATGAAACCATCATGCCGGTGAACAGATTGCTCATAAAGGGATGCCCTGCCAATGTGATCAAGAACGCTGTTTACGATGAAAAGGCTGTTTTGCTTTAGCTCTGCCTCTGATTTATTCATGTGATGTTATTTTATATGTTTGGGATTTACAGAACGACTTGCCCTGCAACTTTGTAAAGGCGGGCATCTTTTACTAAATTAAGCTTTACCGGTTAAGGCTTTTTTGGTAAATTTCCCCTTATTTTTCGGATTTTCAAAATCGAAAGAATAACTTCTGCCATACACAACACGTAACTTCAATTGATACGGCACATTATGAAGTGTACAAAATTACTAAAACTTTTCTCCCTGATCCTTCTGTTTTCATTTTTTCTTTTTCAGGGATGTAATAAATCCGAAAGCGATGAGGATGGCACCAAAACCATTATTCTTGCACATGCCATGCACCTTACGCATCCTGTCACCATTGCGATGGATCACATGGCTGAGCTGGTGAATGAGTACTCGGACGGCAAACTAAAAGTTGAAATTTATCCAACAGGCCAGCTTGGCGGTGAACGCGAGCTGCTTGAACTGGTTCAGATCGGAACGATCGGGATTACCAAAATTTCAGGTGCTGTTCTGGAAAATATTGTGCCTCCTGTTCGGGTATTGAGTCTTCCTTATCTTTACAGGGATACCGAACACTTTCAAAACACACTTTGGGGTGAAGTGGGTGAGGAACTGCTGCTTGAAGGAGAGAGGTACCAGTTGCGGGGGCTTGCCTATTACGATGCAGGGATGCGCAGTTTCTATTCGGTTGACCGGCCAATCAATTCACCTGCTGACCTGGCAGGAATGAAAATTCGGGTACAGCCCAGCGTTATGGCAATGAACCTGATCCGTGCCTATGGCGGTTCAGCCACACCACTTGCCTACGGCGAGCTTTACACAGCATTTCAGGGCGGAATTGTTGATGGTGCCGAGAACAATCCTCCCAGTTTTTACACCTCACGCCACTACGAAGTTACCAATTACTACATCCTGAATGAGCATACTGCTGTACCCGATTTCTTGGTGATCGGAACGCGGCTATGGAACAGTTTAACAGAGCAGCAGCAAGAGTGGCTTCAGCGGGCTGTTGATGAATCGGTTGAGTTTCAAAGAGAGCTTTGGCAAGAATCAGAACAAGAATCCCTGCGAATTGTCCAGGAAGCCGGTGTTGAAGTGATCTATCCGGACAAAGAACCGTTCCGGAACATGGTACAGCATATCTATGATGACATCCGCAATAACGAACCAGAACTGTATGAATGGGTGGAACGAATCCGAAGAGTAGAATAAATGAAATCAACTAAACTAACTAACTGAATCGTGCGAAAATATATAGATGCAGCAACAAGAAGTACGCTTGTTTTTTTAATGGGACTGCTGGTCGTGGTGGTTGTCTGGCAGGTATTTTCAAGGTATATCTTAAATGCACCCAGCACCTTTACCGACGAACTTGCCCGTTTTTTGCTTATTTGGGTCAGCTTATTGGGAGCGGCCTATTATTCCGGTAAAAACCTTCATATTGCCATTACGGTGCTGCCTTCGAGGCTGAGCCCTCCGGGAAGAAGAAAACTGAATATCCTGATTAACCTGATTACCATCTCTTTTGTGTTGTGTGTGTTTGTCATTGGCGGAGGCACACTGGTTTATTACACCTACACATACCTGCAATTAACTCCGACTCTGCAGATTCCGATGGCATTTGTTTACGCAATCGGACCTCTCAGCGGTCTGCTGATCATCTATTACAAAATAACTGACATCTTTACTCTCTTAAAATCTCAGCCTGAACAAATTGAAGAGGATCACCAGTTTGACCAGGATGAGTTTCAGGGGTCTATTTAAACCAATCACATACTATGGGACTATTAGAAATTCTGATCCTGGTTCTGAGCTTTCTGATTCTGCTTGCCATCGGGGTACCGGTTGCCTGGTCACTTGGAATCGCAAGTTTACTCACGATACTTTTCAGCCTTGAAACCATCACGGCGTTTGCCACGATGGGTCAGCAGGTACTCACCAGCCTCGATAGTTTTACACTGCTTGCCATCCCGTTCTTTATTCTGGCCGGACAGTTGATGAATAAAGGGGGTATAGCCACCAGGCTCATAAACTTTGCGAAAAGTATTATCGGTTCACTTCCTGGCGGCCTTGCACACATCAACGTGGTTGCGGCCATGCTATTCGGGGCCATTGCAGGATCTTCTGTAGCAGCAGCATCGGCTATCGGAAGTATCCTGGGCCCGCGTATGGAAGAAGAGGGCTACACCAAAGAGTTCGGGGCGGCCATCAATATCTCCTCCTCGACCATGGGTCTTATCATACCGCCCTCTAACATTTTGATTGTTTACTCTCTTGCCAGCGGAGGAACCTCCATTGCAGCACTCTTTATTGCAGGATACATCCCCGGAATTCTCACCGGGCTGATCCTCATGGGTGTAGCTGCTGTCTGGGCTTCCCGAAAAAACTTTCCTGTTGGCGAGAAGTCCGATTTAAAAACACTGGTCAGTACTTTTTTCCAGGCTCTGCCCAGCCTCTTGCTGCTTGTCATTGTAATCGGCGGGATTGTTGTTGGTATTTTTACAGCAACCGAAGCCGCTGCAATAGCAGTTGTTTATACTCTCGGTCTTGCCTTTTTCTACAGGGAAATTTCCTTTAAAGATCTGCCTGATGTTCTGATGGGTGCAGTTCAGACCACTTCCATTGTAATGCTTCTGATCGCCACTTCCATCAGTATGTCGTGGGTAATGTCCTATGGCCATATTCCTCAAAACATGAGCGAGACCATGCTGGCGCTCAGCGACAACCCGATCGTTCTGCTGCTGATCATCAACCTGTTGCTTCTGGGTGTAGGTATGTTCATGGATATCACACCTGCCGTCCTCATTTTTACCCCAATTTTCCTCCCGGTTGTGGTAGAACTGGGTATCGATCCGGTTCACTTCGGCATCATCATGATTATGAATCTCTGTATCGGAATCTGCACCCCGCCGGTGGGTACTCTGCTTTTTGTTGGTGTGAGTGTGGCGGGAACCACCATCGAAAAAGTGATCAAACCGCTGATGCCGCTCTTCATTGCTATGATTTTCGCCCTGATGCTGGTTACCTTTTGGGAAGATTTAAGTCTTGTACTGCCGCGCTTTTTCGATTTGATGTAGCCCTTTAATTTGCAAATATTCAAAAAAATGAACGAAACCGGTCTGTATTTGGCCGGTTTTTTTGTGACATAATTAATCAGATATCCTTTCAAACAACAGATTCCAAACCCTGCCGCTGGATGCTCTGAATCCGGTTATTGAACCATCCACCTCTTCAAATGTCATCCGGTTAATATGCCAGGTATCCCCCCTGAATAGATTCTCGGAAACGGGTGTCAGGTTGATGTCACCTGTTCGGAGATGACGGGCAATGAGTTTACCCTCTTCCAGTACAACCGAATAGGTAGTTTGCAGCTCTTCACTGAAATAGTATCCTGTAAACTTTTCCAGCTCCTCTTCCCTGTAATCTACGGGCATTTCACGGACAAATTCAGCCGGTGCCTCTGATGGTTGAACCTCCGCTCTCATCTGTCCCTTATGATTGGTAAAACGAACAGAGACCTGAGTTCCGGGCAGATGGAACAGCTCTTTTTCAACCGGAATCAGCGGTACACTCAGATTTCCGGTGGAATAGAGCAAAATTCCATCTCTTATGATAAAATTTCTTGTTACAGCATTATGATGATTCACATAATGACCTTCGAACTGTTTCAGATGTTTGGGATCAAAAGTCAGATAATCATTTTCATCAAAAAGAGGCTCCGGGCCTGATGAATCGATATGATCGTCCAGATAAATATCGGCAATCTGCATAGCATAGCGTGCCGGATTGAACGAAGCGTAATTGCTAAAGAGAATCACGGCAAAATCATGGTCGGGAAATCGTCCCATAAATGTGCGATACCCTGCATCTGAACCACCATGCTGAATGCGATTCAGCCCTTTGTGTTCATCTACAAACTGACCAAGAGCACCGCCGAAAGTATCTCCGTTATTGAGCGTTGCTTTTTCGTTCATTGCTTCAATAAGGGGTGTTTTTTCAGAATCCGGCCGATTCATGAAAATTGCCCAGCGGCTCAGGTCTTCAACCGTGGTAAACAGGCTGGTTGCTCCGGTGTTTGCGTAGCTGAGCACCCGTTTTCTGTAGCTGTTGTTACGATCGGAGTAGTAAGAATAGGCACGGTTTGGTACAATTTTTTCGTGATCATCATAAAAAAAAGTATTCTCCATTCCCAGAGGCTCAAAAATATTTTTAATCGTAAACTCATTAAATGACATACCTGACACCCTTGCTGCCACCTCTCCCAGAAGTGTAAAGCCGGTGTTACTGTAGAGGTATTGTTCGCCTGGCAGAAAATTGAGTTCCTGTTGACGGCCGGTGTATCTAAGAATATGCTCTTTGGTGATCACATCATCCAGACGCCATCCTGCCATACCAAGCAGATTCCACTGGTCACGCATGCCGCTTGTGTGACTGGCAAGATGGCGCAGCGTGATAGTTTGGCCAAAATCGGGCACTTCGGGAATATAGTCTCTAATATCATCATCAATGGAGAGTTTGCCTTCTTGTTCCAGTAATAATATGGCATAAACCGTAAACTGCTTGGAAATGGAGGCGATATGATAAATAGTCTCAGATGTATTTGGAATGTTATATTCAAGATTAGCCTGTCCGAATCCGTTCGAG
>SLGL01000102.1 GCA_007123785.1 Balneolaceae bacterium | reverse complement strand
TTGGCTGAAATATTAAAAATGGTTCCGCACCCTCCGGATTTATCATCCATGGCACCAAAAACTACACGTGAAATTTTTGACCAGACAACAGCCCCTGAACACATAGGGCAAGGTTCAAGAGTTACATAAAGAGTGCAATCGTTCAGGTATTTATTTTGAAGTGTGGCACAGGCAGCTGAAATTGCAAGCATTTCAGCATGTGCAGTTGGATCTTTGAGCATTTCTACCTGATTATATCCTTTTCCAATAATCCGTTCCTGATAAACGACTACCGCCCCAACAGGAACCTCGCCTTTTTCATATGCAAGCTCTGCCAGTTTAAGCGCCTGAAACATAAAATTTTGATGTAAATTTACATTACCGGGATCATTTCCATTAAACATTCGGTTATAATTATGTTATGTTATATAGATAATTTATCATTTTATGTACAATGAAATTCTATTGTTACTCAGATAAAGCATATATGAGTAAATTTGGAATTTATTTAAAGAATAATTTTAGGAAAAAATGTCTTTTGGTATTTAATTTATTCTTTGGCATGAAATCATTTCAAGAGTAATTCTATAAAGTTATGCCGACTTTTTAAAGAGACAAGAAATTTTCTCAAACAATCATCAATACCAGTCTGATTTTTCATCTTTTATTGCGATAAAATTCAGAATCAAACGTTGTTTATGAAATAGGTTTTCCGATACTGAAATACATTTTTTTAAGAGATAAGTATAAAGATAAGATTATGTTTGCAAGGTTACCTGATTTTATTATTCGAAACATTTTCGATCTATTTTACTTTAAACATGTCAACCCTCAACCAATCATACATAAAACAATTATGAAAAAACCAGCAATTATCACACTGAGCTTTTGTGTGGCTTTATTGTTTGGCGCATCTGCATGCGGTCCTACACTCGTGATACAGAATGTAGATTATTCTCAGCCTGTAGAAAGTGTTCTTGAACCGGATGCCAATAACGAGATTCATGATCAGCGCTATGCAATTAAGTTCTCCATTCAACCTGTACTTGAGGAAGAAGGTATTGAGTCTGTTGATGAAATAAGGCTCATCAGAAACAGAGCGGGTTACTATTTCCTCACAGCAGAAGGTTTCAACCATGTGTATGTTTTAGGAGCGGATGAAAGCGAGTTGAAACTTAAGAAGAAACTCAGAATTTCAGGTGACGGTTTAGGCCAGCCTGCATTCAATCAGAGGGATACTTATATCCAGTTGATTGACAGAGCTTCAGGCCTGACCTACAATCTTGATCATAACTGAAAGAAAAAAGAGGATTATTATGAATACTTTTATGACAAAATATATTACCCTGCTGGCTGTCTTTCTCTTTTTGGCAAGCTCATCGTTAGTTGCCCAGCAATCAGATCATCAGATACAGCAAAATTTCAGAAGCAGTTATTCTCAACTGATGGAATTGATTGATGAATCTAACTCTGCTTATCAACTTGATCAGATTGATGAACATATTTCAACTTTTGAAGAAAGGTATTCGCAGCATACCGGAATTATAAATGCAGCTCTGTACCCGGATACGTTTCAAAGTTCAATAAGCAGGTTACGGACAAATCTTGCCGAAGCTTATGAAAATATAACAACTATCGAGGATCTGAGTGAACAGGTGCATGAGCTCACTGCCGAAATGGATGTATTTAGAAACCGCCTGGATGAGATGAATCAGCAAGCTTTAGCTCTTCAGGAACAGATTGAACGTGCTGAAGCAAGTGAGCAGCAACAAGCAGCACTAATACGGCAATACCGCCAGAATTTAGAGCAACGGGATAACTTTGTTTCTGAATTTTTAGAAGAACTTCTCACCAAATACCAGAGAATGGATGCCGAAACTCAGGTTGAGATGGCCGAATCCGCTGAACGTTTGGATGATAACCCGCTGGATGTGATTCGCTCTATCGTAGCCGAATATATTAGCCTTGTGGATCAGTCTCCGGGCCTCGAAACACCCGATTATGTTGCCATGAGAGCCCAGCACGGCTACTTCAATGATGTCTGGGAACGTATTGGTGAAAGACTTTCAGCTACGTTTGACCCCGATAATCCGGTTCAAAGTGAGCAGGAAGTGGATGATTTACTTGCTGCGTGGCTTGCATCTATCGATAATCAGATCTGGGAGGCAATTAGTTCAGCCTTTAGTGAAGAGGAGATTGAACTTCAGTCGTTTTCAAGCCCACAGGAGTTCAATGAAGCACTTCATTCTTATGTTGATGCCGCATATGAAATGAGCCTGGAAAGGAATACCGAAGAAGATTATGAAATGTACATGAATTTCCGAGACTTCTGGAATAATACAGTAAAAGCTTCCTGGGGAGATGCACTTGTGGAAGGTAATATTATCTCGAACTCAGAAATAGCAGCTATCGATCTGAAACTGAGTGACTGGAGTGAATCGTCACCACCCACATCGAACCTGATGTTTATACTCTTTCTGGTAAGCCTTGCCGTGATTATCGGCCTGGTTGTTCTTTTGCTCACACGGCCAGCATCAGCCAAAAAAACATAATCAAAAGTATTTATTCTCGAAAAATTGAAAGCTGGTTCTGTTCAGGGCCGGCTTTTTTATTTTATTAAAAAATCTTAGTTGATCAAGTTACATGGCACTAAGTTCACAATATCATTTCTAATGTGATGTCAACGATCAATTGACGATAAAACCCGCAATGTTTTTTCTTCAAAAAGACTCCATAATTACATTCTTATTGCCATTTGAGACAAGGAAATCCCGACGCTTCGGGACGGGTTTCTTGCGAAACTTCATTCTTGACACAACAATAGAATTCTTAAAGTTCATTTAGTTACACTATAGATATCAACGCTTTGGGTTTGTATTCATCAAGAAAGAAAAACCGGTTACAGGGAAAGGTTTCTTTTTATACAGAAAACCTTCACCATACTCGAACCCTCCAAGATGGCCAAAATACTTGGCTCTTGCGCGCAGTGCTTCAATAAATTTTGGATCAGATATATAGGTTTCAGGCTCATCACCGGGATCGGGAACATTAAATTGTGTTGCAAAAGCACGAATTGCTTTCTCTTTGATTTGAATGGTATCGGTAATATCAAAAACAAAATCGGGTTCAAAAGGCTGATCCTGCATATAGTGCAGGACATGAGAGGGTCTGTACGGCGTCTGAAAATTTCCGTCTGAACCAATGGTTCTAATTTTGGCAAGTCCGCTGTAAAAAATAGCATCAGATAACAAAGTGGCGGCATGTCCGTGATCTGGATGGCGGTCAACAGGTGCCGGAAGGATACAGATATGGGGCTGGTAACGACGTATTCGTTCAATTATGGGCAGCTGTAATTCACGGGTATTTACCAGTTTGGTATCAGGAAGAGAAAGATTGTCACGTGCACTCAATCCAAGGATTTCGGTAGCTTTTTCTGCTTCTTTCAGCCTGATTTCGGGAGTTCCGCGTGACCCCATTTCGCCGCGGGTCAGATCAACAACAGCGACGTTCAATCCCTGATTTACCAGAGCAGCAAGAGTTCCCGAGCAGCCGAGCTCGGTATCATCGGGGTGGGCTCCGAATGCAACAATATCCATAATGGAGAAATTTTAGTTTGTAACTATTTTTTTGGAATATACTGAAACGAAAAGTGCATTGTACACGTATGTCATTGAAATTGCTTTTTTATACAATTTCGTTTATGGCCACTTGTTTATGCCAAATTACTTCTGTCATCTATGAGAAGATTTCTGATTAGTATCGTTGAAGGCTGGCGAATAGCATTATCAGCTATCTGGACCAATAAGATGCGTGCCATTTTAACCACAACATGCATTGTAATTGGTATTGTTTCTGTTACGGCAATGAATACCATTTCTAACGGAATTGATCGCGCATTTGAAGAGAGTATGGAGATGCTCGGCCGTAATGTGGTTTTTGTAGAAAAGTGGCCTTGGGGTTTTGGCGGGGAATATAAATGGTGGGAATACAGAAATCGACGTGAGATGGAAGTAAGTTATGCAGATAAACTTCAGATACTTGTACCTTCCGCTGCCGATGTATCTGCGAGGGCTTCACGTTCAACATCTATCCGTTACCAGGACCGGATGGCCGAGAGTGTGGGTTTGATAGGTGCCACGAGCAGTTACTTCAGAACTGCTGGAATTAATATTGAAGATGGTCGGGCCTTTAATGAGTTGGATGAACAAAGAGCGGCCCGTGTGGTGGTTCTGGGAGGCAGTGTTATCGATGTTCTCTTTCCGAATGAAGACCCAATTGGCAAGCAGGTTCGCATTCGCGGACAACGGTTTTTGGTGATTGGAACAATTGAAAGGCAGGGAAATTTCCTGGGGCTTGAGGATATGGATAACCAGATGCTTATGCCGGTAACATCATTTTCAACCATTTACGACCTGAATTGGGGCGTACAGCTTTCGGTACAGTTTGCCGATGAAAACCAGCTTATTGATGGTGAGTATGAAGTGATTGGTGCCATGAGGCAAATCAGGGGACTCGATCCACTGGATGATGACGATTTTGCCATTAATAAGGCAGCTCTTTTTGAACAGGAATTCCAATCCATGAAAATGATTATATATGGAATTGGGATTTTTCTAACTGGTCTGGCCCTTTTTGTAGGCGGCATCGGTGTAATGAATATCATGTTTGTATCGGTAAAGGAGCGCACCAAAGAGATCGGTATTCGCAAAGCTGTGGGAGCCAAATCGTGGGAGATTATGCTTCAATTTTTAATGGAAGCCATTGTGATCTGCCTGATTGGAGGGTTAATTGGCGTTTTACTCTCGATAGGGGTTACAAGCCTTATCAACCAGTTTTTTGTTGCGCATCTGGACTGGACCACCGTCCTGAATGCGATTCTGATCTGTGCAATAGTTGGCATCCTGTTCGGTTATCTGCCATCGAGCAAGGCGGCTAAATCTGACCCAATTGAATCACTCAGATACGAATAAAACTAAAAGATTATGAATATCATTGAAGTTTTTAGACAGGCGTTTGATTCGATCCGGGCCAACAAGCTTCGTTCAGCTCTAACTCTTCTGGCCATTTCAGTTGGGGTATTTGCAATTATCAGTGCTAACACGGCTGTTCTTGTACTTGATACATATTTCAAAGACACCCTGAGCCTGATGGGCGGTGATGTGGTAACCGTTTCAAAGTTTCCGGCCATTCAGATGGGGCCGACCGACTGGGATCGCTACCGAAACCGCCAGGATATTACTATCGTTCAGATGGAACGGTTGCAGGATATGACCCAAACCACCTCGGGAATTGGCCCAAACCGAACCTACCGGACTACACGCATAACATTCGAGGATGTTGAAACTGAACCGAATATATCAATAACGGGTGGAAATGAACATTATCTCACCAACAATGCTTACATTATCGAAGAAGGCCGGAACTTTCTCCCTGAAGATATCGATTACGCCCGGTCTGTTGCCATTTTGGGAGCCGACGTCGTCTCTGCTCTTTTTGAACGCCAGAATCCCATAGGGAAAACCATTCGTATTGAGGGACGGCCATACACAGTAATTGGTATAACCGAAGCGAAAGGTAACGTTTTTGGCAACACCTTAGATCGTTTTGTGGTAATTCCCTATTCCAATTTAGCCGGAATTTATGGGCGGAATCAGAATATTGGAATTCAGGTTCGTGCCGGTTCCATCGACCGGGTGGCAGAAACCATTGATGAGCTGACAGGGATTCTTCGCGCAATCCGCCAGGTTGATCCCGGGGCCGAAAACGATTTCGAGATTACAACGAATGAATCACTTTCCGGAGTCTTTGAGCAGTTTACCGGGATGCTCTATATCATAGGGTTTGCCATCGGAAGCATTGTACTGCTGGGGGCGGGTATCGGCGTGATGAACATCATGCTTGTTTCCATAACAGAACGAACCAAAGAGATTGGAATCCGTAAAGCAGTTGGGGCAACTCGTAAAGCAATCGTATCACAGTTTTTAATGGAGTCTGTGGCGATTTGTCAAATCGGGGGAGTGATCGGTATACTGGCAGGAGTGGGACTTGGTAACATGGCTGCGATCTGGCTGGAATCGAGTATTGTGATGCCTTGGAGTGCCGCTATAGGCGGGGTGATCGGGATGACAGTTGTAGGCGTGGTTTTTGGTGTATATCCGGCATTTAAAGCTGCCCGCCTTGATGCAATTGAAAGTTTGCGCTACGAGTAAATTGATTCTTGCAGAAACCTTTCTCCAATATTTGCGTTTAAAATATAAAGACGAACTTATTCTGCTTTTCCAAATTTTCAATAGGTACCTTCAGTGTTTTATGTGTATGGTATTAAAAGACGACACTTATGTTCAGAATCATTTCCATCATATTACTTTTTATTCTGTTTTTCGGATGTGATAAAATTCCGCTGTTTTCAGACTCTGGAGACCCGATAGCTTTATATCTTGATATGGAGACACCGGAAGTTGAGAATGTTCATGAGATTGAAGCCAGCCTGATCGTTACTAATATCTCTGTAAATGAAGTAACTTTTTCATTTCCATCAGGTTGTCAGCATGGATTCACAATAAAAAAAGAAGAGACTATATTGGTTAACAGCAATGAGCACATCTTTTGTACAACCGCACTTACCGAGCTAAGACTGAAACCAGGAGAAAACAGTGCTTTTCCAATTAATCTTTCTTTCTTGTCAGATTCAATTAATCTTGAAAGCGGCACCTATGTGCTTAATAGTTTCCTGCTTGAAGGGCACAGCGGAGAAGTATCAAGATCATTTCATTTGAATTAATCTTTCCAAAACCTGGTTAACAGTATAAACATTAAAAAACTGAATGTTATTTTCAGTTTTAGTTTATCATTACCTTCCAAGATGTTATTTTGTGATGATAAAGGCCTGATACCAAAAATTTTTTAATGGAGATGTTATGGATG